>JAOPWK010000240.1 GCA_025965735.1 Frankiales bacterium | reverse complement strand
GCTGCGGGTGCCGATCGTCTGCGCCGAGGGCTTCGAGGCCGACGACGTCATCGCCACCCTCGCCACCCAGGCCGAGGCCGACGGCATGGACGTCCTGATCGTCACCGGCGACCGGGACGCCTTCCAGCTCGTCAGCGAGCGGGTGACCGTCCTCTACAACGCCCGCGGCGTCTCCGACATGCGCCGGATGACGCCCGACGCGGTGCAGGAGAAGTACGGCCTGTCTCCCGCGCAGTACCCGGAGTTCGCCGCGCTGCGCGGCGACCCCAGCGACAACCTGCCTGGCATCCCGGGCCTCGGTGAGAAGACCGCGACCAAGCTCATCCAGCAGTACGGCGACATCGGCTCGCTCGTCGACCACGTCGACGAGGTCAAGGGCAAGGTGGGGGACAACCTGCGCGCCGGGCTGTCCAACGTCGTCCGCAACCGGCAGCTCACCGAGCTCGTCCGCGACGTCCCACTGGACGCGCACCCGCAGGACCTGCGCCTCGGCCAGTGGGACCGCGACGAGGTGCACAAGGTCTTCGACGCCCTGCAGTTCCGGGTGCTGCGCGAGCGGCTGTACGCCACGCTGTCGGCGGTCGAGCCCGAGGCCGAGCAGGGCTTCGAGGTCGAGCACCGGGTGCTCGGTCCGGGCGAGGTGCGGGCTTTCCTGGAGGGCCTGCCGCCGCGGGTGCGGGTCGGGCTGCACGTGCGCGGCTTCTGGGGCAAGGGCACCGGCGACGCGAACGGCCTGGGCATCGCGGCCGAGTCGGCCGAGCCCGCGACGGACGCCGCCTTCGTCGACCTCACCCAGCTGGACGCCGACGACGAGCAGGCGCTCGCGGCGTGGCTCGCGGACAGCAGCGTCGCCAAGGCGATGCACGACGCGAAGGGGCCGCTGCTCGCGCTGCACGCCCGCGGCTGGACCGTCGCCGGGCTGACCAGCGACACCGCGCTGGCCGCCTACCTGGCGCTGCCCGGCCAGGGCGTCTTCGACCTGGCCGACCTCGCGCTGCGCTTCCTGCGCCGCGAGCTGCGCGCCGAGGCCGCCGACGACGGTCAGCTGTCGTTCGACGGCGCCGAAGAGGACGCCGGTGCCGCGGACGCCGCCGTCCGCGCCCGGGCGGTCGCCGACCTTGCCGTGGCGCTGGACGAGGACCTCGAGCGGCGCGGCGGCACCGCCCTCTTGCGCGACCTCGAGCTGCCGCTGGTGGAGGTGCTCGCGGACTGCGAGCGCACCGGCATCGCCGCCGACGTCGAGCACCTGGCCGCGCTGGAGGGCCGGCTGCGCGAGCAGGTCAAGGAGGCGGCCGAGGCGGCGTACGAGACCGTCGGCCACGAGTTCCACCTCGGGTCGCCCAAGCAGCTGCAGGCGCTGCTGTTCGACGAGCTCGGCCTGCCGAAGACCAAGAAGATCAAGACCGGCTGGACGACGGACGCAGACGCGCTGCAGAACCTCATCGGCACGCACCCGGTCATCGAGGCGCTGCTGCTGCACCGCGAGATGACGCGGCTGCTCATGGTGGTGGAGAAGCAGCTGCTGCCGACGGTCGCCGACGACGGCCGCATCCACACGACGTTCAAGCAGATGGTCGCCGCCACCGGGCGCCTGTCGAGCGACAACCCGAACCTGCAGAACGTCCCGATCCGTACCCAGCAGGGCCGCGAGATCCGCCAGGGCTTCGTCGCCGGTCCCGGGTTCGAGGGCCTCATGACGGCGGACTACAGCCAGATCGAGATGCGGATCATGGCGCACCTGTCCGACGACACCGGGCTGAAGGAGGCCTTCGCGTCGGGGGAGGACCTGCACACGTTCGTCGCCTCGCGGGCGTTCGGGATCCCGGTCGAGCAGGTCGACCCGGAGATGCGCCGGCGCATCAAGGCGATGTCGTACGGCCTGGCCTACGGCCTGTCGGCGTTCGGGCTGTCCGCGCAGCTGCGGATCCCGACCGACGAGGCCAAGGAGCAGATGAACGCCTACTTCGAGCGCTTCGGCGGCATCCGCGACTACCTGCGCGACGTCGTCGCCCAGGCGCGCAAGGACGGCTACACCTCGACGATCCTGGACCGGCGGCGCTACCTGCCGGACCTGACCAGCGACAACGGCCAGCGCCGGCAGATGGCCGAGCGGATGGCCCTGAACGCCCCCCTCCAGGGCAGCGCCGCCGACATCATCAAGCTGGCGATGCTCGGTGTGCACCGCTCGCTGCGGGTTGAGGGGATGCGCTCGCGGCTGCTGCTGCAGGTGCACGACGAGCTCGTGCTCGAGGTGGCCGACGGGGAACGGGAGGCGCTGGAGGCGCTGGTCCGGCGCGAGATGGGCGGGGCGTACGAGATCTCGGTGCCGCTGGACGTCAGCGTCGGCGTCGGGCGCAACTGGGACGAGGCCGGCCACTGAAGGCCGTCCTCTTCGACTTCGACGGCACGCTGGTCGACACGGAGTCGACCGTCTTCGCCTCCTGGCAGCACCTGTACGACAGCCACGGCCACGAGCTGGACCTCGACCGGTGGCTGGAGAGCGTCGGCGGCGAGGTCGACGACCGCTACGCCGCCTTGGCGGAGCTCGTGGGGGAGGGCTTCGACCCGGAGGCGGCGCACGCGCTGCGGCGCGAGCACGAGCTGTCGCTGGTGACGGACCTGCCGCTGCGCGAGGGGCTGGCGGACGTGCTGGACCGGGCGGCGGCGCACGGGCTGGTGCTGGCCGTCGTGTCCAGCTCGCCGGCCTGGTGGGTGCGGTCGCACCTGGAGCGACTGGGGCTGCTCGAGAGGTTCGCCTTCGTCGTGACGCGGGAGGACGCCGCCCGCGCCAAGCCGTTCCCGGACCTCTACCTCGTGGCGCTCTCGCGGCTGGAGCTGCCGCCGGAGGAGGTGCTGGTGGTGGAGGACTCCGTCAACGGGGTGCTGGCGGCGCACGCCGCCGGGCTGCAGGCGGTGGCGCTGCCGAACCCGGTGACCGCACGCCAGGCGCACCTGGTGGAGGTGCTGGAGCCGGCGACGCTGTGGTCAAGGATCACCAGCGCCCTCTGACGCCGCCGACCTCCCATGATCTTCCGCAGGATCCCCGTCCTCAGCGCGCGCCGCCGTCCCGGTGGGCGGCGATGCTGGGGATGATCAACCGGTGGTGCGGCTACCAGCGGCCGCGGACCAGCAGCGGGCCGCTGGTGAACCGGTGCTCGTCCGCGTAGCCGAGCGCGTCGTACATCGCCCGCCCCGTGCTGTTGCTGGCGTACATCCCGAGCGTCACCAGGTCGCAGCCGTCCTCGAACAGCTGCCGGGTCAGCCCAGCGGTGACCGCCTTGCCCAGGCCGCGCCCGCGGGCCGACGGGTGCACGGCGATCGAGGACAGGTGGCCGACGCCGGTGGCGGCGCTGGTGTCCGCGGCGCAGGCGATGACCTCGCCGGCCTCGCGGATGCCGACCCAGCGGCGTACGGCGTCGTCGCCCGGCAGCGCGGAGGCCGTGGGGGAGGAAGCGGTCAGCAGCTCCTTCACGGCCGTCTCGTCGTCCTCCGGAGCGACGAGCTCCTCGCCGGGCTGCACCGGCGGTGGGGCGCCGATCCAGCGGAAGTCCCAGTCGGTGCCGTCCATGCTCACCCACGCCGGCAGGTGCACCGGCGTGCCGCGCGGCACCGTCACCCGCTGCTTGGGCGGCAGCTCGGGCAGCAGCTCGGCGAGCAGGGCGGCCACCGCGGGCGGCTCGCCCAGGGAGGACAGGTACGGCGTGCCCTCGTAGGCGTCGATCCCGAGCCAGGCGACGGCGCCCGAGCCGGCCCAGCCCTTCACGAGCGCCCGCCGCAGCGAGCCCCGCGCGAACGGGTCGTGGCCGGTCGCCAGGAGCACCTCTGCCGCTGAGCCGAGGGGGGTGGCAGCCACGCGTCGAGGCTAGCCGCGACGGGCACACGTCCAGGCAGGACCCGGGGCTGCTCCGGCGAAGTACTCCTGCGACGAGAGGGGGCGGCGTGCGCCGCAGGTGCGTGGGACTGCTGGTGGCGCTGCTGAGCGGGGCGG
>JAOPWK010000220.1 GCA_025965735.1 Frankiales bacterium | reverse complement strand
GCCGACCAGTCGTTCATGATCGTGTAGCCGAAGACGTGCGCTCCCGCCTCCTCCGCCGGGAGGTCGCGCCCGCCCCGCCCGACCACGGCGGCGATCTCGCACTCGTAGTCGAGCTTCTCGGTGTACGACGGCCAGGACACGACGTCCTCGGGGCCGAGGATCGAGCGGCGGTTGCCCTTGTAGTAGACGGGGATCCGGTCCCAGGCCTCGGGCACCTCCGCGCCGCGGCGAGCCGCACCGCGCTCGACGTGGTCGCGGAAGGCCAGGAAGTCCCGCAGGGAGTTCGGCGTACGCACGGGCGCGGCGAAGCGCACCTCCTCCAGGCGCACCCAGCCGGTGCCGTCCGGCGGTGCCGACCGCACCAGGTCGGTCACCCGCTCCTGGCCGGCGGGGGAGGCCTCGACCAGGTCGACCAGGTCGGCGGGCGCATCGGCGGCGCGGCTGCGTGCCCACGCCCCGACGTCCAGCACGCGGTCCACGCCGTCGCGCGCGACGACGGCACCCAGGCGCGGCACTGCTCCGGGAGTCGTCGTGAAGGAGCACCAGCGCACGATCTGGGAGGGTGCCACAGGAGATCGAGTGGAGGTGCGCCCTGGACGACCCCGTGCTGGCCGCGGTGCTGTGCTCGCTCGCCGGCGCGCGCACCGGCGACCGCGTCGCCGTCGTGGGCGGCGGACCGAGGATCGCGCGCGCCCTGCTGGCCATGACCAGCACCACCGAGCTGGTCGAGGAGGACGCGGCCGTCGTCGTCGCCGGAGCGGCGTACGAGGTGCCGACCGCGGTGACCAAGCTCGCCTGCGGCGGACGGCTCGTCGCGGTGGCGGCGGACAGCGCGGCGGCCAACCGTGTGGCGGCCGCGGAGGGCCTGGAGATGCGGCACATCGAGCGCGTGGGCACCCGGGTCGCCTGGTCGGCGGTACGCCCGCTCGCGCCGTAGGGTCGAGGGCGTGGCAGACGCCGGGCAGTCCGTGACCGGCGGCGTCCGGATCGGCCGCGTCCTCGGCGTCCCGGTGCTCGTCTCGCCCTCGTGGTTGCTGTTCGCGGCCTTCGTCGTCCTGAGCTACGGCCCCGCGCTGACCGACCGCTTCGGGCCGACCCGGGCGTACGTCGGCGCGGCATCCTTCGCCGTCCTGCTGCTCATCAGCGTGCTGCTGCACGAGATCGGCCACTGCGTCGTCGCGCGGGCGTTCGGGCTGCCGGTGAAGAGCATCACCATCACCTTCCTCGCCGGGCTCACCGAGATCACCGAGCCGCCGCAGACACCGGCGAGGGAGTACGCCGTCGCGGTCATCGGGCCGATGGTGTCCCTGCTGCTGGCCGGCATCGGGCTGGCCACCGTGCAGCTGTTCGAGCCGGACAGCCTGCCGTTCCTGCTCGCCGCGATCGTGGCCATCTCCAACGGCCTGGTCGCCGGCTTCAACCTGCTGCCCGGGCTGCCGCTGGACGGCGGGCGCGTCCTGCGCGCAGCCGTCTGGAAGGTGACCGGCGACCCGGAGAAGAGCACCGTCGTCGCCGCCTGGTCCGGGCGCGCGGTGGCCGTGGTGGTCGTCCCGGCGCTGCTGCTGATCGTGCTGCCCGCGCTCGACGTGACCTCGGTGGATGTCGTCACGGTGGTCTTCACCTCCCTGATCGCGGCCTTCATCTACGTCGGCGCCTCCGCGTCGCTGCAGCGGGCGCGCTTCGTCGAGCGGCTGCCCCGGGCCTCCGTCGCCGCGCTCGCGCGGCCGGCGCTCGAGGTGCCTGCCGACCTGCCGCTGGCCGAGGCCGTACGACGTGCGAACGAGGCAGGCGCCCGGGCGATCGTCGTGACCGACAGCTCGGGTCGGCTGCAGGCGGTGGTGAGCGAGGCGGCCGTGCTGGCGACGCCGGAGGAGCGCCGCCCGTGGGTCACCATCGGGACGGTGTCCCGCCGGATCGAGGACGGGATGGTCCTGGACCCGGCGCTGCAGGGCCAGGAGCTGCTGGCGGCCATGCGGGCGTTCCCGGCCACCGAGTACGTCGTGCACGAGCCGTCGAACGCCGTGCGGGTGCTGGTCACGTCCGACGTCGCCGCGGCGGTCACCGCGTAGGCACGACTAGCCTCGTCTGCTCGTGACCTCAGGAGCGGATCGACGCCGCGGCCCTCTGCAGCCCGGCGACCAGGTGCAGCTCACGGACCCCAAGGGCCGGATGCACACGATCACCCTCGAAGCGGGCAAGCAGTTCCACACCCACAAGGGGATCCTCGAGCACGACAGCCTCATCGGCGGCCCCGAGGGCGTCGTCGTCACGATCGGCTCGACCAGCTACTTGGCGCTGCGGCCGCTGCTGAGCGACTACGTCCTGTCGATGCCGCGCGGGGCGCAGGTCGTCTACCCGAAGGACTCCGGCCAGATCGTCCAGATGGCCGACATCTTCCCGGGTGCGCACGTGGTCGAGGCGGGCGTCGGCTCCGGTGCGCTGTCGATGAGCCTGCTGCGCGCGGTCGGCGACACCGGGCGGCTCTCCTCGTACGAGCGGCGTGAGGAGTTCGCCGAGATCGCCAAGAAGAACGTCGAGCGGTACTTCGGCGGGCCGCACCCGGCCTGGTCCGTCACCGTCGGGGACCTGGCGCACGCGCTGGACGAGACCGACGTCGACCGGGTGGTGCTGGACATGCTCGCCCCGTGGGAGGTGCTGGACGCCGTCTCCAAGGCGCTCCGGCCGGGCGGCCTGGTCTGCTGCTACGTCGCCACGACCACGCAGCTGTCGAACACGGTCGAGGCACTGCGGTCGCACGGCACCTTCACCGAGCCCCAGTCGTGGGAGTCGATGGTCCGCGGGTGGCACGTCGAGGGGCTAGCGGTTCGCCCCGAGCACCGGATGATCGGGCACACCGGCTTCCTGTGCACCTCGCGGCGGCTGGCCGACGGCGTGGAGCCGCCGGTGCGGCGTCGCCGACCCAGCAAGGGCATGGACGTAGCGGCCGAGCCGGAGGCGGAGCGCACCGAGCCGTTCCGCCCCAACCTGCCGTAGGGCGCGCCGCAACCGGCGAGAGCGCTTGCCCCGTACGTAGGATGCGGGAAGTCCTCTACTCCAGGGTGGTGAGGTACGTGGCAGGAGCGCGCGGAAGCGCCTCGGGTGACGACGCGCAGGCGCGCGAGGTCTCCGAGCTGCAGGCCCAGGTCGGCTACCTCGAGCAGGAGGTCAGCGTCCTGCGGCGCAAGCTGTCCGACTCTCCGCGCCAGGTCCGTCAGCTCGAGGAGAGCCTGTCCCAGGCGCAGTCCTCGCTCGCCGGCCTCACCGGCCAGAACGACCGCCTCGTCGGCACCCTGCGCGAGGCGCGCGACCAGATCGTCGCGCTCAAGGAGGAGGTCGAGCGGCTCGCTCAGCCACCGAGCGGCTACGGCGTCTTCCTGGAGCGGCACGAGGACGACACCGTCGACGTGTTCACCGGCGGCCGCAAGCTGCGCGTGACCGTCAGCCCCGGCATCGAGCTCGACGAGCTCCGCAAGGGCCAGGAGGTCATGCTCAACGAGGCGCTCAACGTCGTGAAGGCGCTGGCGTTCGAGACCCACGGCGACGTCGTGCTGCTCAAGGAGCTGCTCGCCGACGGCGAGCGCGCTCTGGTTCTCGGCCACACGGACGAGGAGCGCGTCGTCGCGCTGGCCGACTCGCTCAAGGACGTCCCGCTCAAGGCCGGCGACTCGCTGCTGCTCGACACGCGCAGCGGCTGGGTCTACGAGCGCATCCCCAAGTCCGAGGTCGAGGAGCTGGTCCTCGAGGAGGTCCCGGACATCGACTACAGCGACATCGGCGGCCTCGCGGGACAGATCGAGCAGATCCGGGACGCCGTCGAGCTGCCGTTCCTGCACAAGGACCTGTTCAAGGAGCACCAGCTGCGGCCGCCGAAGGGCGTCCTGCTCTACGGCCCGCCCGGCTGCGGCAAGACGCTGATCGCCAAGGCGGTCGCGAACAGCCTGGCCAAGAAGGTCGCCGAGGTCACCGGCAAGCCGGACGGCCGGGCGTACTTCCTGAACATCAAGGGGCCGGAGCTGCTCAACAAGTACGTCGGCGAGACCGAGCGGCACATCCGGCTGGTCTTCCAGCGGGCCCGCGAGAAGGCCTCCGAGGGCACGCCGGTCATCGTCTTCTTCGACGAGATGGACTCCATCTTCCGCACCCGCGGGTCCGGCGTGAGCTCCGACGTCGAGACGACGATCGTCCCGCAGCTGCTCAGCGAGATCGACGGCGTGGAGACCCTCGAGAACGTCGTCGTCATCGGCGCCTCCAACCGCGAGGACATGATCGACCCCGCGATCCTGCGCCCCGGCCGCCTCGACGTGAAGATCAAGATCGAGCGTCCCGACGCGGAGGCGGCGAAGGACATCTTCGGCAAGTACATCCGCACCGACCTGCCGCTGCACGCGGACGACCTGGCCGAGCACGGCGGCAGCCGCGAGGCCACCGTCGCGGCGATGATCCAGCGCACCGTCGAGCGGATCTACACCGAGGCCGAGGACAACCGCTTCATCGAGGTCACCTACGCCAACGGGGACAAGGAGGTCCTGTACTTCAAGGACTTCAACTCCGGCGCGATGATCGAGAACATCGTCGCCCGCGGCAAGAAGATGGCCATCAAGGACTTCCTCGAGACCGGCCAGAAGGGGCTGCGGCTGCAGCACCTCATGACCGCCTGCAACGACGAGTTCAAGGAGAACGAGGACCTGCCCAACACGACGAATCCGGACGACTGGGCCCGCATCTCGGGCAAGAAGGGCGAGCGCATCGTGTACCTGCGCACGCTCGTCACCAGCGCCAAGGGCTCCGAGACCGGCCGCTCCATCGACACCGTCGCGAACACGGGGCAGTACCTCTAGCCCACGCCTACGCTCGTGCCATGACCACGCGCCGCGTCATGGGCATCGAGACCGAGTACGGCGTGTCCGTGCCCGGTCAGCCCGCGAGCGGCGCGATGGTCGCCTCCAGCCAGGTGGTCAACGGCTGGGCCAGCGGCATGGCCGAGGGACCGGCGCGCAGCCGTCGCACGCGCTGGGACTTCGAGGAGGAGAACCCGCTGCGGGACGCTCGCGGCTTCGACGTCGGCTCGGGCATGAGCGACCACGAGTTGGACGACGACCTCGGGCTCGCGAACGTCATCCTCACCAACGGCGCCCGCCTCTACGTCGACCACGCCCACCCGGAGTACAGCGCGCCGGAGGTCACCAACGCGCGCGACGCAGTGCTGTGGGACAAGGCGGGGGAGCGGGTGATGGCCACCGCGGCGGAGCGCGCACTGCGTGTGCCGGGGACGCCGAACATCCTGCTGTACAAGAACAACACCGACAACAAGGGCGCCTCCTACGGCACCCACGAGAACTACCTGATGGCTCGCCGCACGCCGTTCGCGGACATCGTGAGGCACCTCACGCCGTTCTTCGTCAGCCGGCAGGTCGTGACCGGCGCCGGCCGCGTCGGGATCGGCCAGGACGGGCGCGAGCACGGCTTCCAGCTGAGCCAGCGGGCCGACTTCTTCGAGGTCGAGGTCGGCTTGGAGACCACGCTGAAGCGGCCGATCATCAACACCCGCGACGAGCCGCACGCCGACCCCGACAAGTACCGCCGCCTGCACGTCATCATCGGCGACGCGAACCTGTCCGAGGTCTCGACGTACCTCAAGGTCGGCACGACGTCGCTCGTGCTCGACATGATCGAGGACGGCTGGCTGAACCAGAACGGCATCGACCTGTCGGTCGACGGGCCGGTGAGCGCGCTGCGACAGGTGTCGCACGACCCGTCGCTGAAGCGGCTCGTCCACCTGCGCGACGGCCGCCGGATGACGGCGGTGCAGCTGCAGCTGGAGTACCTCGAGCAGGCGCGCAAGTACGTGGAGGACCGGCTGGGGGCGGACGCCGACGCGCAGACGCTCGACGTGCTGGAGCGCTGGGAGTCGGTGCTGGACCGGCTGTCCCGCGACCCGATGTCGCTGTCGCGCGAGCTCGACTGGGTGGCCAAGCTGGCGATCCTGGAGGGGTACCGGGACCGCGAGGGCCTGGACTGGGACGCGCCGAAGCTGCACCTGGTCGACCTGCAGTACTCCGACGTCCGGCCGGAGAAGGGGCTCTACAACCGGCTCGTCGCCAGCGGGCGCATGCAGCTGCTGCTGACCGAGGACGAGGTGCGCGCGGCAGTCGACAACCCGCCGGAGGACACCCGGGCGTACTTCCGCGGGACCTGCCTGTCGCGCTTCCCCGCCGAGGTGGCCGCGGCGTCGTGGGACTCGGTCATCTTCGACGTGGGTCGTGAGTCGCTGCAGCGCGTCCCGACGCTGGAGCCGCTGCGCGGGACGAAGGCGCACGTGGGGGAGCTGTTGGCGCGGTCGGCCACCGCCGTGCAGCTCGTCGAGGCGCTGACCCGCCGCTAGCTCCTGCGCAGCCGGTCCAGCTCGGCCCGCGCCTGCTCCTCCGCGCGCTGCGCCTTGCGCACCGCGTCCACCGCCTTCTCGCTCTGCTTGTGCGCGGCCTTGCGCTGCTGGTCGGCGTCGTGCGCGGCGGCCTCCGCGTCGGCGAGGGCCTGCTGGACCCGGGCCACCTCTGCGTGCGCCCGCTCCGCCTGCTCATCCGCGGCGGCCCGCTCCCG
>JAOPWK010000205.1 GCA_025965735.1 Frankiales bacterium | reverse complement strand
TGCTCCGGCTGGTCGCCTCCTACGCCGCGAACCCGCTCGCCCGGCCGACCTGCTGGAGCGGCTGGGCCTGGTGGAGGTGGCGCGGACGCCGTACCGCCGCCTGTCGGGCGGCCAGCAGCAGCGGCTGTCGCTGGGGCTGGCCGTCGTCGGCCGCCCCGAGCTGGTCTTCCTGGACGAGCCGACCGCGGGCCTGGACCCGCAGGCGCGGCACGCCACCTGGGAGCTCGTCGAGGCGCTCCGCGCCGACGGCGTCACCGTCGTGCTGACGACGCACCTGCTGGACGAGGCCGAGCGGCTGGCCGACGACGTGGTGGTCGTCGACCACGGGCGCGTCGTCGCCGCCGGGACCGTCGCCGAGCTGACCTCCCGCGGAGCAACTGGACAGCTTCGCTTCCGTTCCACCCCAGGCCTCGACCTGGACCAGCTGCTGACCGCGCTGCCCGCCGGCTGCGCGGCCAAGGAGTCGCCGGCGGGGCAGTACCTCGTCGAGGGCGTCATGGACCCGCAGCTGCTCGCCGCGGTGACTGCCTGGTGCGCGTCCAACGACGCCATGGCGGCCGACCTGCAGATCGAGCGGCGCTCGCTGGAGGACGTCTTCCTCGAGCTCACCGGCAAGGCGGTGCGGACGTGACCGGGTGGAGCCCGGGCGCCCTGGCGCCCGCGCCCGGAGCCGCCCCGCTCCCCCGGATGCTGCTGGCCCAGACCCTCGCCGAGCTCAAGCTCGTCCTGCGCAACGGCGAGCAGGTGCTGCTCAGCCTGGTCATCCCGCTCGGCCTGCTGGTCGTGCTCGTCACCGTGCCGTTCATCCCGGTGGACGACGGCGGCCGCGCCGACTTCTTCGTCCCGGGCGTCCTGGCGCTGGCGGTCATGTCGACGGCCTTCACCGGGCAGGCGATCGGGGTCGGGTTCGAGCGGCAGTACGGCGTGCTCAAGCGGCTGGGCGCCACTCCGCTGCCGCGGTCGGTCCTGCTGCTGGCCAAGACGCTGGCGGTCCTCGTGGTCGAGCTGCTCCAGGTGACGCTGCTGTGCGCGGTCGGCCTCGCCCTCGGCTGGGAGCCGCGGGGCTCGGTGCTGTCGGTCGTCGCGCTGGTCGTGCTGGGCACCGCCGCCTTCAGCGGCCTCGGGCTGCTGCTCGGCGGCACGCTGCGCGGCCTCACGACGCTGGCCGCCGCCAACCTGCTCTGGTTCGTGCTGCTCGTGCTCGGCGGCGTGCTCTTCCCGGTGTCGGCCTTCGGAGCGGCCGAGCCGGTGCTGTCGCTGCTCCCGACGGCTGCCCTCTCGCACGGGCTGCGCGAGGTGCTGGTCGACGGTGTCGGCCTGCCGCTGCGCGACCTGGCCGCCCTCGCGGTCTGGGCGGTCGCCTCGCTGGTGGCGGCCAGCCGGCTGTTCCGCTGGGAATGAGCAGGGCAGGCCTGGTCGCCCGCACGGCTCTAGGCTGAGCGCGTGGTCAGCCCGCGCACCGTCCGGCGGCTCGCGCTCGCGAGCGTCGTCGCCAACAGCGCGATCGTCGTCACCGGCGGAGCCGTCCGGCTGACGTCCAGCGGGCTCGGCTGCCCCACCTGGCCGCGCTGCACGGACAGCACCTACACGCCCACGGCGGAGTACGCGGTGCACGGCGTCATCGAGTTCGGCAACCGGCTGCTGACCTTCGTGCTGCTGGCCGTCGTCGTCGCCGGCACCATCGCCGTCTGGCGGCAGCGCCCGCGCCGCCCGCAGATGCGGCTGCTCTCGGCGCTGGTCCTGCTGGGCATCCCCGCGCAGGCGGTCATCGGCGGCATCACCGTGCTCACCAGCCTGAACCCGTGGACCGTCATGGGCCACTTCCTGGTGTCCAGCCTGCTCATCGGGCTCGCCACCGCGCTGCACCAGCGCTCCCGCGAGGGGGATCTGGCGCCGCGTCCGCTCGTGGGCCGGCCGCTGCAGCAGCTCGGCACCGCGCTGCTGGTCCTGACCGGCCTCACCCTCGTCGCCGGCACGCTCGTGACCGGCAGCGGCCCGCACTCCGGCGACAGCGCTGCCGCCCGCACCGGCTTCGACCCGGAGAGCGTCAGCCAGGTGCACGCCGACCTGGTGTTCCTGCTGGTCGGCGTCACCGCCGCCTTCTGGGTCGCGCTCCGGGCCACCGGCGGCCCGTCGCGGCCGATGGGGGTCCTGCTCCTGGTCCAGCTCTCGCAGGGGCTGCTCGGCTTCGTGCAGTACTTCACCGACCTGCCGGTGCCGCTGGTCGCCCTGCACCTCGTGGGCGCCTGCGCGGTGACCGTGGCGTCTGTGCACGCCGTGCTCGCGCTGCGCGACCGTGGCCCGCTCGGTGCCGGTCAGCCCTCGACGGCACCGGCGCGGGAGGAGATGCTCGTCCCGTGAGGCTGGAGCACCTGCTGGTCGCGCTCGCGCTGGCAGGCTGCGCCGACAGCCCGCGGGAGGTCGCGGCACCACCGTCGCCCACCCCGGTGGAGAGCCGAGCCCCGCGCTCAGCCCGCTGCCGGAGACGTCGCGCTGCGAGAACCCCGACGGCGGCTACGCCCTCGGGACGTACACCGACGACGCGCTGCTGCCGCCCGGCACCCGCTTCACCACCTGGCTGGTCGACCTCGACGAGGTGGCGCAGCCGGTGCGGCCGCTCTAGAGGAGCGAGCGCACCGCGGCGGCGAAGCGGTCCGCAGCACCCGGCGCCTGGCTCAGGAACAGGCACGGCTCGGTGACCTCGAGCTCCATCAGCACAGGCTGCCCGTCAGGTCCGGGCACCACGTCGACCCGGGCGTAGAGCAGCGGGTCGGCAGACGGCACGCAGGCCAGCGCCGCGCGCGCCACCTCGAGCTCGGCGGGTGAGGCCTCACGCGCGCTGATCTCGACGTCGTTCGGGTCGCTCAGCGACGGAACCAGGACGGGCGCCTTGCGGGCCGCGTGGCTGTGCTCGCCGAGGAAGGACAGCAGCGCCGTCTCGCCGGTCTCGTCCACGGCCGCCTGGTACGGCTGGACCATGACCGTGCGACCCGCCTCCAGCAGCGCCAGCGCAGGGGCGGTGCTGTCCTCGCCGGCCGCGAACCGGCGGGTGTCCCGCGCCCCGGCGCTGATCGTCGGCTTGACCACGTGCTCGTACGCCGGCGGGGCGTAGGGCTCCCCCGGCGCGACGAAGGTCGTCGGCACGACCGGCACCCCCGCCGCGGCCAGCTCGGCCAGGTACCGCTTGTCGGTGTTCCAGGCCAGCACCTCCAACGGGTTGGCCAGCCGCGGGACCCGCGACGCCCAGTCGAGGAAGTCGTCGCGGCGCAGCGTGTAGTCCCACGTGGAGCGGACCACGACCAGGTCGTACGCGGACCAGTCCGCGCCGGAGTTCCACACGACCGGTGAGGCGTCGACGCCGAGCTCCGCGAGCGGGCCCAGGACCAGCCGGTCGTCCTCGTACAGCTCCGGGAGGCCGTCGAAGGTCGCCAGCGCGACCCGAGGTCGGGCCACCTAGAGCAGCGCGTCGACGGCGACCGCGAGGAACAGCAGCGCGAGGTAGGTGATGGACCAGTGGAACAGCCGCATCGGGGCGGCGTCCTCGCCGCGGCCGACACGGCGGTGCAGCAGGTGCGCCTCGCGCAGGAACGCCGCGCCGAGCAGCACGGCGCTGACGCCGTAGACCGGACCGGAGGGGCCGAGGGGCGCGACGAGCAGCAGCGAGGTGAGGACCATCGCCCAGGAGTAGGCGACGATCCGCGAGGCGACGACGGCCGGTGAGGCGACGACGGGCAGCATCGGCACGGAGGCCGCGGCGTAGTCGTCGCGGAAGCGCATGGCCAGCGCCCAGAAGTGCGGCGGCGTCCAGAAGAAGATCACCATGAACAGCGCCACGGCCGGCCAGCCGACGCTGTTCGTGACGGCGGACCAGCCGATCAGCACCGGCATGCAGCCCGCGGCACCGCCCCAGACGATGTTCTGGGAGGTGCGCCGCTTGAGCAGCATCGTGTAGACGAGCACGTAGAAGGCGATGGCGGCCACGGCGAGCACGGCCGACAGCAGGTTCGTCGTGAGCGCGAGCCCGACGAAGGAGAGCACCCCGAGCACGAGGCCGAACACCAGCGCGTTGAACGGCGGGACGGTGCGCTGGGCCAGCGGCCGGCGTGACGTGCGGTGCATCACGACGTCGATGTCGCGGTCGTAGTAGCAGTTCAGCGCGTTGGCGCTGCCGGCGGCGAGCGAGCCTCCGACCAGCGTCGCGAGGACCAGCCAGAGCGAGGGCATGCCCTGCTCGGCGAGCACCATCGTCGGCACTGTGGTGACGAGCAGCAGCTCGATGATGCGGGGCTTGGTGAGCGCCACGTACGCCCCGACCGTGGCGCGTAGCGAGGCTGCCGCGGACGCCGGCGGAGCGGTCGGGTCCGCGAGCGTCGTCACGGGGAGAGTCTACCGACGCCCCTGCGCCGTGGCCTGCCGGGCAGCCGGTTGCCCGAAGCCGTGCGGGGAACGGCTGGGACTAGGTTTCAGATGATCACTCGCCCGCCCACGACGAAGGCGACCGCTGCACCCATGACCTCCCAGACCGACGCCCGCACGCTGGAGTGGACCGACCTCGACCGCAGGGCCGTGGACGTGTCGCGCGCGCTGGCCATGGACGCCGTCGAGGCCGCCGGCTCCGGGCACCCCGGCACCGCGATGAGCCTGGCTCCGGCCGCGTACCTGATCTACCAGCGGCTGCTGCGGCACGACCCGAGCGACCCGGACTGGACCGGCCGCGACCGCTTCGTGCTGTCCTGCGGGCACACCAGCCTGACGCTGTACGTGCAGCTGTTCCTGTCCGGCTACGGCCTGACCGTCGAGGACATCGCGCACCTTCGCCAGTGGGGCTCGCTCACGCCGGGCCACCCCGAGCACGGCCACACCCCCGGCGTCGAGGTCACCACGGGCCCGCTCGGCCAGGGCATCGGCAACGCCGTCGGCATGGCCATGGCGTCGCGGTACGAGCGCGGCCTGCTCGACCCGGACACCCCCGCGGGGCAGAGCCCCTTCGACCACACCATCTGGTGCGTCGCCTCCGACGGCGACCTCCAGGAGGGCATCAGCGCCGAGGCATCCTCCCTCGCCGGCCACCAGCGCCTGGGCAACCTCGTCGTGCTCTGGGACGACAACCACATCTCGATCGAGGGCGACACGCAGACCGCGTTCAGCGAGGACGTGATGGCGCGCTACGAGGCCTACGGCTGGCACGTCCAGCGGGTCGAGGACGCCGAGGACGTGCAGGAGCTGCACGCCGCCCTGGTCCGGGCGCGCGACACCACCGACCGGCCGAGCTTCATCGCGATGCGGTCGATCATCGGCTTCCCGGCGCCGAACCTGCAGAACAGCCACAAGTCGCACGGCGCGGCCCTCGGCGAGGACGAGGTGCGCCTGACCAAGGAGGCGATCGGCTTCCCGGTCGACACCAAGTTCTACGCCCCCGAGGAGGTCGTGCAGCACGCGCGCGGCGTCCTGGAGCGGGGCCGCGCGGCGCACGCCGCCTGGCAGGAGCAGTACGACGCCTGGGCCGCCGCCAACCCCGAGAGCAAGGCGCTGCACGACCGCCTGCAGGCCCGCCGCCTGCCGGACGGCTGGGCCGACGCTCTGCCGGTCTTCGAGGCCGACCAGAAGGGCGTCGCGACCCGCAAGGCCAGCGGCAAGGTGCTGGCCCAGCTCGGCGCCGTCGTCCCCGAGCTGTGGGGCGGCTCGGCCGACCTGGCCGACAGCAACAACACGACCATCGAGGAGGGCTCGTCCTTCCTGCCCGAGGGCAACCCGCTCGAGGGCGCCGACCCGTACGGCCGCCAGCTGCACTTCGGCATCCGCGAGCACGCCATGGGCGCCGTCATGAACGGCATCGCCCTGCACGGCGGCACCCGCGTCTACGGCGGCACCTTCCTGGTCTTCAGCGACTACATGCGCGGTGCCGTCCGGCTGGCTGCGCTGATGGGCCTGCCGGTCACGTACGTGTGGACGCACGACTCCATCGGCCTGGGCGAGGACGGCCCGACGCACCAGCCGATCGAGCACCTCGCGTCGCTGCGCGCCGTGCCGGGCCTGGACGTCGTACGGCCCGCCGACGCGAACGAGACCGCCGTCGCCTGGCGGACGATCCTCGAGACGACCGACCGGCCGGCCGGCATCTGCCTCAGCCGGCAGAACCTCCCCGTCTTCGACCGCGCGGTCTTCGCCTCCGCCGAGGGGACCGCGCGCGGTGCCTACGTGCTGCGCGACGCCAGCGACGGCGCGCCCCAGGTGTTGCTCGTCGGCACCGGCTCCGAGGTGCAGATCTGCGTCGCCGCGCAGGAGCTGCTCGAGGCCGAGGGGATCCCGACCCGCGTCGTGTCGATGCCGTGCGTCGAGTGGTTCCGGGCGCAGGACGAGTCCTACAAGCGGACCGTCTTCCCGACCGACGTCCAGGCGCGCGTCTCGGTCGAGGCCGCCGTGTCGCAGGGCTGGCACGAGTGGGTCGGCGGGTACGGCGAGTGCGTCGCGCTGGAGCACTTCGGCGCGAGTGCGCCGTACACCGTGCTGTACGAGCAGTTCGGGATGACCGCCGAGCGCGTGGTCGCTGCGGCGCGTGCGTCCCTGTCCAAGCTGGGCATGACCAAGAACCCCGACTAGGAGACCCCCTTGAGCACTGCCCTGCCCGACCTCTCCGCTGCGGGTGTCGCGGTCTGGCTCGACGACCTGTCCCGTGAGCGCCTGCGCTCCGGCAACCTCGCTGAGCTCATCCGCGAGAAGGAGGTCGTCGGTGTCACGACCAACCCCTCGATCTTCCAGAAGGCGCTGTCCGACGGCGCCGCGTACGACGAGCAGGTCCGCGACCTGGCGCTGCGGGGCACCGACGTCGGCGAGGCGATCCGGATGCTCACCACCTACGACGTGCGCTGGGCGTGCGACGTCCTGAAGGACGTCTACGACCGGACCGACGGCGTCGACGGCCGCGTCTCCATCGAGGTCGACCCTCGGGTCGCCCAGGACACCGAGCGCACCGTCGCCGAGGCCAAGGCGCTGTGGTGGCTGGTCGACCGCCCGAACCTCTACATCAAGATCCCGGCCACCCTGCCGGGCCTGCCGGCCATCACCCAGGTGCTGGCGCAGGGCATCAGCGTCAACGTCACGCTGATCTTCTCGCTCGAGCGCTACGACGCCGTGATGGCCGCGTTCCTGGACGGCCTGGAGCAGGCGAAGGAGAACGGCCACGACCTGTCCCGCATCGGCTCGGTGGCGTCCTTCTTCGTCTCCCGCGTCGACAGCGAGATCGACAAGCGGCTCGGCGACGGCCACGACCTGCGCGGCAAGGCCGCCATCGCCAACG
>JAOPWK010000303.1 GCA_025965735.1 Frankiales bacterium | reverse complement strand
TCTGCCGCCGCCCTGCGGGCGTTCCGCCGCGACGAGGACGCCCCGCCCGCCTGATCCCGCGGTTCGTACTCAGGACCGTCGAGTAGTCCCCGAGCCAGCGGGTAGCCACCCGGCATGCGAATCAGCCACGTGCCCCTGCGCCTGACCACTGGCGCCTTCATCCTCAACTCCGGCCTTGCCAAGCGCGGCCTCGACGCCGAGAGCGCCGCGGGCATGCAGGGCATGGCCACGGCCGTCGTGCCGAAGGTTGGCAACATGCCGCCGGAGCAGTTCGGCAAGCTCCTCTCGACCGGCGAGATGGCGCTCGGCGCCGCCCTGCTGCTGCCGATCGTGTCCCCGCTCAAGGCCGGGCTCGCCCTCACCGCGTTCAGCAGCGGCCTGCTGCAGATGTACCGCAAGACGCCCGGCATGACCGAGGCCGATGGCATCCGCCCGACCCAGGCCGGCACCGGGATCGCCAAGGACGTCTGGATGCTCGGAGCCGGCCTCGCGCTGGTCCTCGACGCGCTCATCGACGACACCAAGGGCGCCGCGAAGAGCACCAAGAAGTCGCTGAAGAAGCAGGCCAAGGCGGCGAAGAAGGCCCTGCCGGTCGGCTGATCCGTCACCGGGGTCGTAGGGGACGACGTGCTGGCGCGGGTCCTGCTGCTGGCCGAGGACCTGCTCCAGCGCGTCGTCGTCCTGCTCGTCCGCCGCGCCGGCCGGCCGGTCCGCGCGCACGCGTTCCCCGGCTTCGGCGCCGAGGGGTGGGTGCACGTCCGCGGGCGCGTGCTCCTCGGAACCGCAGCCACCCCGAGGACACCGCCGAGGGTCACCCGGTGGACGTCCCTGCGCGCCAACCTGGCGCAGTTCCTGACCGTGGAGGTCCCGCGCGCCCAGGTGCGCGTCGAGCTCGGCGGGCGCACCAGCCTGGTCGTCGCGGACCGCGAGGGCTACGTCGACGTCATGGTCGACGACCTGCCGCTGCCTCCCGGACGGCACGTCGTGACGCTGACGCCGGTCGACCCTGCGGGCGAGGCCGGGCAGGCGGTCGTGCACGTCCCGGACCCGGCGGCGGACCTCGCCGTGGTCAGCGACGTCGACGACACGATCGTCGACTCCGGCATCGCGCACGGCCTGCTCGCGACGATCTCGACCGCGCTGCTGCGCGACCCGACGACGCGGGTGCCGCTGGACGGAGCGCCCGAGCTGTACCGGGCGCTGGCCGCCGGCGCCGCCGGACCCGAACGGCCGTTCGTCTACCTGTCCACGAGCCCGTGGAACCTCGTGCGCTTCCTGCAGCGGTTCCTGGAGCAGCACCGCTTCCCGGTCGGCCCGCTGCTGCTCACGGACTGGGGTCCGGGCGCGGGCGGGCTGCTGCGCGTGGGCACCCAGCAGCACAAGCTGACCGCCCTGCGGCAGCTGGCCGAGGTCCTGCCCCGGGTGCGCTTCCTGCTCGTCGGCGACAGCGGCCAGGAGGACGCCGCCATCTACGCAGCGTTCGCGCTCGAGCAACCCGGGCGGGTCGCGGCGGTCTACATCCGCCGGGCTCCGGGTGCGGACCCCGCGCGGCAGCAGCGCCTGGACGCGGCGGCGGCCGCGCTGGAGCCGGTCGGCGTGCCGTTCGTCGTCGCAGAGGACAGCGCCGCCATGCTGCGGCACGCCCAGGAGCACGGCCTCGCGGTCTGAGCTACGGCTGCAGCGGGAGCATCCGGCTGTCAGCGTTCTTCACCGAGGCGGCGATGAAGGCCTTGAACAGCGGGTGCGCGCGGGTCGGGCGCGACCGGAACTCCGGGTGCGCCTGCGTCCCGACGAAGAACGGGTGGACGTCCTCCGGCAGCTCGGCGATCTCCACGAGCGTGCCGTCCGGGGACGTGCCGGAGAACACCAGGCCGGCCGCCTCGAGCTGCGGGCGGTAGGCGTTGTTGACCTCGTAGCGGTGCCGGTGCCGCTCGGTTGCCGGCTCGTCGCCGTACGCGGCCGCGGCCACCGACCCCTTCTTCAGCGACGTCGGCCACAGGCCCAGCCGCATCGTGCCGCCCATGTCGCGCTCGCCGGACACGACGTCGTGCTGGTCGGCCATCGTCGCGATGACCGGGTCCGGCGAGGCCGGGTCGAACTCCGCTGAGCTCGCCTTCTCGATGCCGGCCAGGTCTCGCGCCACCTCGATCACCATGCACTGCAGGCCCAGGCACAGCCCGAGCGTCGGCACCTTGCACTCTCTTGCGTGCCGGATCGCGCCGAGCTTGCCCTCGATCCCGCGCACGCCGAAGCCGCCCGGGATCAGGACTCCGTCCACGCCCTCGAGAGCCTTGCTGGCCCCCTCCGGCGTCTCGCAGTCGTCCGAGGGCACCCACCGGATGTCGACCTTGGCGTCGTTGGCGAAGCCGCCCGCGCGAAGCGCCTCCGTGACCGAGAGGTAGGCGTCCGGCAGGTCGACGTACTTGCCGACCAGGGCGACCGTGACCTGCTTGGCCGGCTTGTGCACGCGCTGCAGCAGCTGGTCCCAGTCGGTCCAGTCGACGTCGCGGAAGGACAGCCCCAGCCGGCGCACGACGTAGGCGTCCAGCCCCTCGGCGTGCAGCACCTTCGGGATGTCGTAGATCGACGGTGCGTCGACGGCCGACACGACCGCCTCCTGCTCGACGTCGCACATGTTGGCGATCTTGCGCTTGATGCCGTCGTTGATCGGGCGGTCGGAGCGGCAGACGATCGCGTCCGGCGTGATGCCGATCGTGCGCAGCGCCTGCACCGAGTGCTGGGTCGGCTTGGTCTTCAGCTCGCCGGACGGGCCGATGTACGGGATCAGGCTCACGTGCAGGAAGAAGCAGTGGTCGCGACCGACCTGCTGGCGCACCTGCCGGGCCGCCTCGAGGAACGGCAGCGACTCGATGTCGCCCACCGTGCCGCCGACCTCGGTGATGACGACGTCCACGTCCGGGCCGCCGAGCGCGAGGATGCGCTCCTTGATCTCGTTCGTGATGTGCGGGATCACCTGGACGGTGTCGCCGAGGTACTCGCCGCGACGCTCCTTGGCGATGACCGCGCTGTAGATCTGCCCGGTCGTGACGTTCGCGCTGCCGTGCAGGTCCTCGTCCAGGAAGCGCTCGTAGTGGCCGACGTCCAGGTCGGTCTCGGCGCCGTCGTCGGTGACGAAGACCTCGCCGTGCTGGAACGGGTTCATCGTGCCCGGGTCGACGTTCAGGTACGGGTCGAGCTTCTGCATCGTGACCTTCAGGCCGCGGGCCTTGAGCAGGCGACCGAGGCTGGAGGCGGTGAGCCCCTTGCCGAGGGAGCTGGCGACGCCGCCGGTGACGAACAGGTGACTCGTACGCGGCACTGGCGCTCCCGTGCTCTGAGCCGACCGGACGGTCCGCTGCACGGGAGTTCAGGCTAGCAGCGAGGGCGCTTCCTCCGTGCTGCGGCGCGCGCGCAGGACCACCGCGATTGTCGCGGGCACAGCGACGGTCAGCGCCATGGCGGGCACGGCCGGGCCGCTGTCGTTGACCGCGAAGCCGACGGCGGAGGCCAGGCCGGTGGCGAGCAGCCCGGCCCGCCACGCCGGCGCCTGGTCCACCGCCTGCGCGAGGGCGTGCGGCGGCCGTACGACGAGCCAGACCGCGGCCGCCACGACCAGCGGCAGCAGAGCCGTCACGGGGCTGGCGAAGAGCAGGTCGAGCACCGCGTCGGCCTTGCGGCGCAGCAGCGTGCCGGCGGTGCCGTCGGCGACGTCCTGCACGAATCGGCCGAGATGCGTGCGGTCCTGCTCCGCGCGCGACCAGTCCGCGAGGGCGAAGGCGCTGACGACCGCGGCTCCGGCCACGCCCGCCAGCGCGAGCCGCAGCAGCGAGACCCGGCGGCCGGACAGCAGCATGGCCAGCAGCACGAACGCGGGGACGAGGGCCAGCACGCCGCCCACGTCGCTCCCCCACGTCGGCGCGCCGTCCACGGCGACGACCACCAGGCCGACGACCAGCACGCCCCGCCGCGCCGCCGCGGCGGCAAGCAGTGCCGCCGCCGCGAGGACGCCGAAGGCGACGTTGCCGATCCCGGCGAAGCGGCCGGCCACCAGCGGGCTGTAGCCGGCCACGCTGGACATCTGAAGGTGCGCGCCGGTGACCAGGTCGACGACGAGAACGCCTGCCACGAAGGCGCAGACGAGGCCCGCCGGCCGAAGCAGCGGTCCGCGCCGGGCGCAGGCGACCACCGCCGTGGCGATGACCAGGACGACAGCGAGCAGGGTGAGCAGCGGGACCGGGGACCGCCACCACGGCACGAGGTTCGCCAGGTAGGTCGCGCCGAGAGCGGCCACGCCGCCGAGCGCGACCAGCTCGGCGAGCTCGAAGCGGCGGCTCCGCACGAGCGCCAGCAGGAGCAGCAGCTCCCCGGCCAGCAGCACCACGAAGAAGGGGACCGTCACCCGCTTGTGCTCCTGCGCGAGCAGCGCCACGTCCGCCAGCTCCGCCGGTGTCGACTGCTCCCCCCCGGACCGCCACGTCCGACCCGTCATCGACGCCGGGCGCTCCAGGGTCAGCAGCTCCAGCACCGTCGGCGCGACGTCCACCAGCTGCACGTACGGCGTCCGGCCGGTCGAGGCGCTGTGCAGGACACCCGGCTCGAAGGCGGCCCCGTGCGCGATGGCGACGTGCAGTCCGGCGGTCCGGTCCCCCGGCGCCTCGGACAGCCCCACCACGAGCAGCGTCCCGGCGCCCTCGACCAGGGCGGCGACGGCACGGTCGGCAGCCACCGCGTCGGCCACCCGCTCGGTGCCCTCGCCGGAGACGGGCGGCACGTCGTGCAGGCGCACGTCGCAGCCGGTCGCCGCCGCGGCCCCACCGGCGAGCTCGGCACCTGCTCCCACGGCGCTCACGCAGCCACCCTGCGACGCGACGGCGCTGCGGAGGGCGCCGAGCTCGGCGCCCTCGCGCTCCTGCGCGTTGGCCTGCTCGGAGGCCGCAGCGTCGCCCGGGAGTGCTGTGCCGCAGGGCTCTCGCACGATGCCGGCGGCGACGGCACGGTTGCCCGCGCCCAGTGTCAGCCAGCCGTCCGCCGGGCAGCTGACGGCGGGGACCGCCTTGACCGAGAGCGCACCGACGGCACCCTCGCGGCTCAGCCGCTGCAGCGTCGGAGTGGCGGGACCGACGTCGCTCCAGCGCAGGCCCGGGACGCCGACGACGACGACCGGCGCACACTCCGGCAGGCAGAAGGTGGAGGCCGAGGCAGGCGCGGCGGGCAGCAGCGTCAGCAGCAGGACGAGCAGCAGCAGCCGTCTCATGGCCGCAGCTCCGCGTACACCGCGGCCACCTGCGCGACCGTGTCAGCCTCGGTGGGCCACGACTTCGCGACCTCGCGGCCGCGGGAGGCGAGCGCGGCGGCCTCGGCGGGGTGATCCAGCAGTCGGCGCACCGCGCTCGCCAGCGCGTCCGCATCGCGGGGCGGCACGAGCACCGCCCCGTCCTGCACCAGGTCCGGGACCCCGCCCACCGCCGTGGCCACCAGCGGGCGCCCGGCCCGCAGCGCCTCCTGGGCGGTGAGGGACCGGGCCTCCCACACCGACGGCAGGACCACCACGTCCGCTGCTGCGAGCAGGTCGGCCACGTCCTCGCGGCGGCCCAGCCACCGCACGGAAGGCGCTGCTGCAGCGAGGGACTCGGCGAGCGGCCCGTCACCGGCGACCGCCACGACGGCGTCCGGCCAGGCCGGCAGCGCCGCCAGCAGGGTGTCGTAGCCCTTCTGCGGGTGCAGCCGCCCAACGGCCAGCACCAGCGGGTGCCCCAGGCCGGGGTCGCGGCCGGTCGGGACGAGCCGCGGCGCGGCCACCGGTGCCAGCCGGACGTCCTTGGCCCCCACCGCGCGGGCACGTGCGGCGAGGTCTGCGCTGGCCGCCAGCACGACGCGGGCGCGGTGCGCCACCAGCCGCTCGAGGACGGCCGCTACCCGGCCGCGCACCTCGTTGTGCAGGGTCACCACGACGGGGCGGGGCACCAGCACCGACAGCGCGGCCGCACGCAGGCCGTGCGCGTGCACGACGTCGGCCTCGCGCGCGAGGCTGCGCAGTCGGGCCACCGCAGCGGCGTCGTGGGCGGGGTGCGGCGACGCCCCGATCTCGACCACCTCGTACGACGGCAGGTCGAACACCTCGCGCGTGGCGGACGGTCCCGCGACGACGACCTCGTGCCCGGTCCCGACCAGGCCAGCCGCCAGCGACTGCACGTGCCGGCCGACGCCGCCGGTGCTGGTGGCCAGCACCAGAAGGACGCGCGCCGCACCGACGCGGGCCACATCACCCCTAGGCACGCAGCAGCTCCCGTACCCCGCGCGGGTCCAGCAGCCGCGCCACCAGCAGGAAGGCCGCCGCGGCGACGACCACGGTCAGGGCGGCACGCATCAGGGCCGGCCCGGCTTCGGGCACGAGAACCCCTGCCAGGACGGCGGCTCCTGCTCCGGCCAGCCCGGCGAGCAGCGACCGTCCGCAGCCGGCGAGGCTCCCGCGCACGAGCAGCAGTGCGGCGACGGTGACGCCGATGCTGTTGCCCACCCCGAGCAGCACCACCCGCTCCACCTCCGGCAGGCTCAGCACGAGCACGACGTCTGCGACGGCGACAGCAGCCCAGCCGGCGACGGCGGCCAGAGCCGGGGTCCGCACGTCGTCCCGGGCGTTGCGAGCCCGGGTGAGCAGGGCCAGCAGCCCGTAGCCCAGCAGCCCGGGCGCGAAGGCCGTCGTGGCACGGGCCAGCTCGGCGCTGCTCTCGGCACCTGGTGCGCCGCGCACCAGCAGCTGCGCGACCGGCAGCGCCGCCACGGCCAGGACGGCCGCCGCACCGGTCATGGCCAGCAGCACCACGCGCACCCCGCGCGCCAGGACCTGGTCGTACTCCGGGCCCTCGCTGGAGATGAGCGCGGGGTAGGCGCTGGTGGCGACAGGGACGGCGAGCACGGCCCACGGCAGGAGGAACAGAGCGGTGGCCACGGTGAAGACGATGACCGACCCCTCCTGCCCGTCGGCCGCGAGACGCAGGGCGACGACCAGTGCGACCTGCTGTGCGGCCAGTCCCGCGACGCCGCCCGCGGCCAGCCGCCGGCCGCGCTGCGCCAGGTCGCCGGGGAAGGAGAAGGTCGGGCGCAGCCGCAGGCCCAGCCGGCGCAGCGGCACCAGCAGGCTGAGCGACAGCACGGCGACGCCGAGGGTGGTGCCGACCGACAGGACCAGCTCCTGCGTGCGGCTCAGATCGGCGGCCTGCTCGACCCGCCCGGTGGCGGCGTAGGCGAGGTAGCAGGTGATGACGACCAGGCTCGACAGCAGCGGCGCGAGCGCGGGGCCGAGGAAGCGCCGGTGCGCCTGCAGGATCCCGGCGAGCACGATGCCGACGCCGTAGAGGACGACCTGCGGCATGAAGACGCGGAGCATGCGCGTCCCGACCTCGACCGCCTGGGCGCACGTCGGGTCGTCACCGAGCAGCCCGCGCATGAGCAGCGGCGCGGCGAGGGCGCCGAGCAGCGCGACCGGCACCAGCACGGCGATGGTCCAGGTGAGCAGCGCGCTGGCCACCTCACCGCCGCGGTCCAGGCCGGCGACCACCAGCGGCACCACCAGCGCGGCCAGCGCGCCGCCGGCGACGACGTCGAACACGACGTTCGGCAGGTAGTTGGCGGCCTGGTAGGTGTCGCCGACGCAGGAGGTGCCGAGGGTGCGGGACAGCACGGCGACCCGCCCGAAGCCGACGACCCGCGCGACCAGCGTCACCAGCGCGATGCCGGCGGCGGCGCCGAGCAGCACCCGCACCCTCACGGCAGCCGGCCTGCTCGGTCCACCCAGCGCAGCGGCGGGACCGCGTCGATGATGCGGCTGTACGACACCAGCTCCGACAGACCGGTCAGCGCGCCGAGCACGACCAGCGCACGGGTCCGCTGCTCCGGGTGCCGGTGCAGCAGCGCCAGGCCGAGGACGGCGCCGAGGGCGTTGGCGCCGGCGTCGCCGAGCATCGTCCGCTCCTGCAGGTCGTCCGGCAGCAGCGCGGCGGCCGCGGCCGCCGGTCCGGTCTGCCGGAGC
>JAOPWK010000143.1 GCA_025965735.1 Frankiales bacterium | reverse complement strand
CGCCGCGCAGGCCGTGGCGGCCGGACACGGACCGGAGGCGATGCCGGCCGTCACTCCGCCCAACGGATCGGTGACGGTGCTGACCATGCGCAGCCGCTAGCCCGGCTCCATGGCTACCGGAGAGGTGTCGCCGGGCGTGCGGGCCTGGGCCGGCCACGATGCAGGTGGTGCGCGCGCGGTATGGCCCGGCTCCGTCGGCCTGCCGCCCACCTACTGGCGGAGCCGCAAGGCCAGCGCCGGACATGCCGCGACCGCCGCTCGGGCGTGCGTCAGCAGGTCAGCGTCGACTGGCTCTGGTGCCACGATCGGATAGCCCCAGTCGTCCAGGGCAAGGCGTTCAGGCAGCAGGGACGCGCACAGGCCGTGCCCATCGCACGCCACCCAGTCAACAGCGAGCGTCCTCATGCCCGCGTCCTCATGCTGGGACCGCCACGACCTCGGCGCCGTCGCGGCCGCAGCCTCCGGTGCCGTGCGCACGCACGTCGTCGGCGAACACCGTCATGGCGCTGCGGACAAGGGCGACCGCGCCGTCCGGATGAGCGCAGGCGCCTCTTCCATCGACCAGCCCGCACCACCGCTCGAGGCGCTGCACAGCACCCGCCACGGAGCCTCCGGCGGCAAGCTCGGTGAGCGACGCGGCGAGAGCGGGCAGCCCGTTCAGGCACGGGCCGCACTGCCGGGCGCCCTGCGCCGCCAGGTAGGCCATGATGCGAGCGGTCACCGCGAGGCCGCACGCTTCGGCGGGCAGCACGACGACGACGCCGGCACCCAGCGTGCCACCGGCTGTGCGCATCCCGGCGTGCGACAGCGCAGCATCGAGGCCGGTTGCGGCCGGCAGCCAGCGGCCGGCGAACCCGCCGACGAGAACGGCCTGCGCGGGTGCGCGAAGCCCACCGGCGCACCGGACAGCGTCGCGCAGCGGGGTGCCGACGGGGACCTCGACGACCTGTGGGCGCCGGACACCGCCGGACACTGTGAGCAGCAGGGTGCCGGGCTCGTCGTCGGTCCCGACCTGGCGGTGCCAGTGGGCGCCGTGCCGTGCGACGAGCGCGAGCCCCGCAAGGGTTTCGGCGTTGCACACGACCCAGGGCCGGCGGCCGGGCCCGCCTTGCGCGAGCGGGCGCGTGCGGCTCACTGGCAGCCCCAAACCTGCTGTTGCTGCTGACACAACGGCGGACGCTTCGCTGGTGACGTAGCCGGGCGCGAGCTGCACGATCCGGGTCGGGACCTCGCGTGGTCGCTTGCCCAGCGCCGTCCGCAGCCGGTCCACATCGTCGTGCGCGGCGACGACGACCTGGGTGGCTCCGGTGAGGAAGGCCGCGGCCTGCCCGCCGTCGAGCACGAGGTGCGGGTCGACGCTCAGCAGCGTGCGGTCCTTGCTGCTCGCCGGTTCGCCTTCGGCGGCGTTCACGACCACCACGGGCCGGCCCTTCGCGTCCCGCGCCGAAGCGAGCTTGCGGGCCAGCGGGAAGCCGCCGCCGCCGCGGCCGCGCAGACCGGCATGCTCGACGACGCCGTGCAGGTCTGCGCTCAGCCTCATCGGGCCGTGCAGGGCCTGCGAGTCGGTGTACGACAGCGGCCCGGGGGCGCCGGCGAGCAGCCGGCGAACCTGGCTCACGGCGCCGCCCCAGCCCGGTCGGACCAGCCAGGTGCCAACGGCCCCTGAACGGCCCACCCGACCGCTGCCCCGAGACCCGCAAGCAGCACGACGAGCACCGTCAGGCGCACGACGGTCACTTCCCGCAGCAGCTGGATGAGCACGGCGAGCAGGACCGCGGCGACGCAGCCGGCGGTGACCGCGCGGACCGCGATCGCGCGCACGTCCGTACCGGCCCCGAGACCGTGCAGCACCGAGACCGGCCACGCCGCGTACGCGAGCAGGTGCACGCTTCGCCAGCGCGGCCCGGACAGCCACGGCCGCAGCACGCTTGTGAGCGCCACCGCGAGCAGCAGGTCGACCCCGAACGTTCCGAGCGCGAGCCACACCGGCCGGTACCCGGCGCGCAGCGGCACGACCGTGTCGACGAGCGTCAGCGGGACGTACGGGTCAGCGATGGCCAGCGCGACGTGCGCGGCGACCAGGGCGACGGACAGCCCGGAGCACCAGCGGTGCACCCCCTGACGCAGGAGCCTTCCGCTGGGGCTGCCCCGCGTCGACAGCACCCCGAGCACCAGCGACACGGTCAGCAGCAGCAGCGCCATCAGCCCCGCGCTGCGCGTCAGCCACCACAGGACCGGCTCCTCGCTCACGCCGCCGCCTGCTGCCGCTGCCGCTGCTGCTGCTGCTGGGGCCAGCCGCCGACGTAGACGACGTGCCCGTCGTGTGCGACCAGCCGCGCGGGCAGCTGACACTCAGCAAGCCAGGCCGGGGCGTCCTCGGCAAGCACGACCGCAGCCGTGCTGGCAGCGTTTGCCTCCACACAGGACGGCGCCGCGACGGTGACTGTCGACCAGGGAGTCTGGGCCGGCCGTCCGCTACGCGGGTCGAGCACGTGGTGCAGCTGCTCCCCGTCGCGCACCCACGTTCGGTGCCGGGTGCTCGACGTCGCGAGTCCACCGGAGCTGACCGCGACGACGTCGCCGGCCGCGTCGACAGGCCAGGCGACCGCAGGGGACGGGCCGTCGGCCCCGGCCGGTGTCTCCGGGCCTGGGCCCGCGACGGCGAGGTCGCCTCCGAGGTTGACCAGCACCGACGTGCTGAGCATCTGCGCGATGGACGCCGCGGCCCGGTCCGCCGCCCACGCCTTTGCGGTCGCCCCGAGGTCCAGCAGGACCCCGGCGGGCAGCTCAACGGCCCCGTCCTGACACCGCAGTTCCTGCCAGCGGCCCGGAACGGCGACCCCGGCCGGTCCGTCGAGCGGCAGCGACGCGAACGTCCGGTCGTAGCCGAGCGCGGCCAGCGAGCGCCCGAGCGTCGGATCGACCAGCCCGCCTGTCTCAGCTGCGGCCGCTATGGCCGCCTGCACGTTCGCCTCCAGGAGCGGTCCGACACGTTGTGACCCTGGCCGCAGCAGGCTCAGCTCACTGTCGGGGCGGAAGCGGCTGCAGGCACGGTCGAGCTCGTCCAGCTGCGCCCGGAGCAGCTCCTCCGCGGCCGTGAGCACCTCGGCCTCGTCGACGAGCAGGTGCACCGTCGTGCCGAGCGCCGTCCAGGTGCGTCCGGCCGTCATGACCCGTCCGAGCGGGTCACCGGGGCCTGCTGCGTGCGGGCTGGCGGCGCGGGTGCCCGCCGTGGCGAGACCGGCGCCTGGCGCGGCTGTACCGCCTGCGCCGCTGCGCCCTTCCCTGCTCCGGCCCGCGCAGGTGCGGGTGCTTGTGCGCCGGCAGCGCCGCGCCCGGGAGCGGCCGGTACCTGAACGTAGATGGTGCGCCGCGGTCG
>JAOPWK010000134.1 GCA_025965735.1 Frankiales bacterium | reverse complement strand
GACAGCGCGGAGGCGCTGGAGGAGGGGCTGACCGGCTTCGACGGGACCGTGCTGGCGGTGACGCACGACCGCTGGTTCGCCCGCGGCTTCGACCGCTACCTGGTGTTCGGCGCGGACGGCCGGGTCTACGAGGCACCCGAGCCGGTGTGGGACGAAGGTCGCGTTGTACGCGCGAGGTGAGGCGGTCGTGCGTGCCCGTTGAGGTGCGACGGGTCCGGCCGGAGGACTGGGCGGCCTGGAAGGCGATCAGGTTGGAGGCGCTCGAGGACACCCCGATGGGCTTCGTGGAGCGGCTGGCCGACGCGCAGCACAAGAGCGACGCGCAGTGGCAGGAGCGCACGGCCGCGGCGGCCGAGGGCGACGCGCACGGCCTCTGGCTGGCCTGGGACGGCGACCGGCCCGTCGGCTGCGCCGGAGCGGTGCGGTACGAGCCGGGCGGCGACGCGCTGGTCTACGCCGTGTACGTCAGCCCCTCCGCGCGCGGCGGCCAGCTGCTCGACCAGCTGCTCGCGGCGGCGACGGGCTGGGCCCGCTCGCTCCTCGGCGTCACGCGGCTGGTGCTCGAGGTGCACGAGGACAACGCGCGGGCGCGGGCGGCGTACGCCAAGCGGGCGTTCGTCGAGACCGGCCGCAGCGCGCCGTACGTCCCGGACCCGAGCTGGCTGGAGCTGGAGCTGGCCCGGCCGCTCTAGCGGACTTTGCCGGGCGGCCGTCGCCTCAGGTATCGTGGCGGGCTGTTGCGCGGCGCGTCCTGTTGACGTACGCCCAGCGCGAGACCAGACACCCTAGGAAGAGCGGCGAGTCCTGTGCGCACGTACACCCCCAAGCCCGGCGACATCCAGCGTGCCTGGCACGTCATCGACGCCGAGGACATCGTCCTGGGGCGCCTGGCGTCGCAGGCCGCGCAGCTGCTGCGCGGCAAGCACAAGCCGTACTACGCGCCGCACCTGGACACCGGTGACTTCGTCGTCGTCATCAACGCGGGCAAGGTCGCGATGACCGGCAACAAGGCCGCTCAGTCCACGGTCTACCGCCACTCCGGCTTCCCGGGCGGTCTCAAGCGCACCTCGTACGCCGACGTCCTCGCGACCCGCCCCGAGCGGATCATCGAAAAGGCGATCAAGGGGATGCTCCCGCACAACACGCTGGGCCGTCAGATGCTCTCCAAGCTGAAGGTCTACGCCGGTCCGACCCACCCGCACGCGGCCCAGTCGCCGGTGCCCTACGAGCTGAAGCAGGTATCCCAGTGACCGCCCCCGCAGACCTGATCCAGACGGTCGGCCGTCGCAAGGAGGCGGTCGTCCGCGTCCGCCTCATCCCGGGCACCGGCCAGTACAAGCTGAACGGCCGCACGCTCGCGGAGTACTTCCCGAACAAGGTGCACCAGCAGGCCATCAACGAGCCGTTCGTGACGCTCGAGAAGACCGAGCAGTACGACGTCATCGCCCGCCTGCACGGCGGCGGCATCAGCGGACAGGCCGGCGCGCTGCGCCTCGGCAGCGCCCGCGCGCTCATCGAGATCGAGCCGGACGACCGCCCGGCCCTCAAGGCTGAGGGCTTCCTCACCCGCGACTCCCGCATCAAGGAGCGCAAGAAGTACGGCCTCAAGAAGGCCCGCAAGGCGCCGCAGTACAGCAAGCGCTAGCTCGTCTTTCCCGCCGAGGCGGTCCCCTGCGGGGGGCCGCCTCGCGGCACGTCTGGAGGATCCATGCGCCTGTTCGGCACCGACGGCATCCGCGGGCTCGCGGGCGGCGACGTCCTCACCGCGCAGCTCGCGTTCCAGGTCGCGGCGGCCGCGGCCCAGGAGCTGCTGACGCTCGGCGACCGCCCGCTGGTGGCCATCGGCCGGGACACCCGGCCGTCCGGCCCCATGCTCGAGGCGGCGGCCTTCGCCGGCTTCACCGCGGTGGGCTGCGACGTGGTGCGGCTGGGCGTCGTGCCCACCCCGGCGGTGGCGTACGAGGTGCAGCACCGGGCGCAGCTCGGCCTGGTCATCAGCGCCTCGCACAACCCGGCGGTCGACAACGGCCTGAAGCTGTTCGCCTCCGGCGGCAGCAAGCTCACCGACGCGCAGGAGGACGGCATCCAGGCGCGGCTCGGTCAGCCGCTGCCGGCCGTCAGCGGCGCGGCCGTGGGTGAGGAGCGGTCTTCGGAGGGCGGTGCCGCGTACGCCGAGCACCTGCTGTCCACCGTCGGCAGCCTGTCCGGCCTGAAGGTGGTCGTGGACGGCGCGCAGGGCGCCGCGTCCGCGCTTGCCCCGGAGGTCTACCGCGCGGCCGGCGCCGACGTGGTCGCCATCCACTGCGACGGCACCGGCTGGCAGATCAACGACGGCTGCGGCGCCACCCACCCGGAGTCGCTCTCGGCGGCGGTCGTGGAGCACGGCGCCGACCTCGGCATCGCGCACGACGGGGACGCGGACCGCTGCATCGTCGTCGACGGCAGCGGGCGCATCGTCAACGGCGACCAGGTGCTCGGCCTGCTGGCGCTGGCCCGTCGCGACGCCGGCCTGCCCGCCTCGGACGTGCTGGTCGCCACGGTGATGAGCAACCTCGGGCTGCACCTGGCCATGCGCGAGGCAGGGATCCAGGTCGTGAGCACCGCGGTCGGC
>JAOPWK010000298.1 GCA_025965735.1 Frankiales bacterium | reverse complement strand
TACCCTCACGGCACGGTCGGGTCGCAGGCATGGCCGGTCCGGCTGGCGTGCGGCTGTGGGGCAGCCCACACCCTGCAATCCCTGACGCGAGGGTAGAGTCGGTCCAGCAGCCGGGCCGGGCGTGCCGATGCCCTGGGCGTCGAGCGGACGGCCTCCCGTTGCGTCCTGCTTGCCCGGGCCGTCAGAGCCCGGTGTCCCTCGCCTCGTCCTCGGCGCCTCCTGCGGCCAGCGTGCCGCGCCCTACCTGAACAGGCACCTGTTGACCTCCCTCGCGCTGCCCCCTGTTCGTCTGCGCCGCCCCGAGTGGGCGTCCGACCCGAAGGTCCTGCGGACCGAGGTCCTCGCGGGCCTTGTCGTCGCGCTCGCGCTCATCCCGGAGGCGATCTCCTTCTCGATCCTCGCCGGCGTCGACCCGCGGGTGGGGCTGTTCGCGTCGTTCACGATGGCCGTCACCATCGCGTTCACCGGGGGCCGGCCGGCGATGATCACCGCCGCGACCGGAGCCATCGCGCTCGTCGTCGCGCCCCTGGCGAAGGAGTACGGCCTGGGCTACCTCGTCGCGGCGGTGGTCCTCGGCGGGCTGATGCAGATCGTGCTGGCCGCCGTGGGCGTCGCGAAGCTCATGCGGTTCCTGCCCCGAAGCGTCATGGTCGGGTTCGTCAACGCCCTCGCGATCCTGATCTTCGCGGCGCAACTCCCGCACCTGACCGGCGTCACCTGGATCGTCTACCCGCTCGTCGCGCTCGGCCTCGTCATCATCTACGGCTTCCCGCGCCTCACGACCGCCGTCCCCGCGCCGCTCGTGGCGATCGTCGTCCTCACGACGCTCACGGTCACCGCCGCGATCGTCGTCCCGACCGTCGGCGACGAGGGCGAGCTTCCGAGCAGCCTGCCGCTGTTCGGCCTGCCCGACGTCCCGTTCAGCCTGGAGACCCTCGGCATCATCGCGCCGTACGCCTTTGCCCTCGCGATGGTCGGGCTCATCGAGTCCCTCATGACCGCGAAGCTCGTCGACGACATCACCGACACGCACTCCGACAAGACCCGCGAGTCCTGGGGCCAGGGCGTCGCGAACGTCGTCACCGGCTTCTTCGGCGGGATGGGCGGCTGCGCCATGATCGGCCAGACGATGATCAACGTGAAGCAGTCCGGCGCCCGCACCCGCCTGAGCACGTTCCTCGCCGGAGTGTTCCTGCTCCTCCTCGTCGTCGCGCTCGGCGACGTCGTCGCGCTCATCCCGATGGCCGCGCTCGTCGCCGTGATGATCCTCGTCGCCGTCAGCACCTTCGACTGGCACAGCGTCGCCCCCGCCACCCTCAAGCGGATGCCCAAGAGCGAGACGAGCGTCATGGCCGTGACCGTCGCCGTGGTCGTGCTAACCCACAACCTCGCCTACGGCGTCGGCGCGGGCATCCTGCTCGCGATGGTCCTGTTCGCCCGCCGGGTCGCCCACCTCGTCGAGGTGTCCAGCGCGCTGAGCCCGGACGGGACCGAGGTTGTCTACACGGTGAACGGGCAGGTGTTCTTCGCGTCCAGCAACGACCTCGTCTACCAGTTCGACTACGCCCACGACCCCGACAAGGTCGTCATCGACATGAGCGACGCGCACGTCTGGGACGCCAGCAGCGTCGCCGCGCTCGACGCCATCACCACCAAGTACGAGCGCCGCGGCAAGACCGTGACGATCGTCGGGATGAACGAGCACAGCACGGCGATGCACGGCAGGCTCGCCGGCCAGCTCGGCAGCCACTGATGGGCGACTCGGTCAAGACCCGCGGGCTGATGCAGATCGGCGACGTCGCCGACCGGACCGGCCTGAGCCTGAGGTCGGTCCGGCATTACGAGGACGTCGGGCTCCTCCCGCCCGCAGAGCGCAGCCCCGGCGGGTTCCGGCTCTACGACCAGGCCGCCGTCCAGCGGCTGCTCGTCGTCAAGCAGATGAAGCCGCTGGAGTTCACGCTGGAGGAGATGCGCGAGCTACTCGACCACGTCGACGAGCTGACCGCCGGTCCGACAGCGGCCCGCCGCCGCGAAGTCGAGGGCGTCCTTGCCGGCTACTCCGCCGTGGTCGCCCAACGCATCGACAAGCTCCGCGACCGGCTCGCCGGCGCCAAGGCGCTGCAGGACTCCCTCGACGACCTCCTGCTGTGACCTCCCGGTTCGTTGTCACCGCCCCCGAGCGGCTCGACCAGGGGGCGCGGCTGACGCGCAGGGCTTGCCCTTGGACCGCCCGGGCAGGACAGGCGGGAGGCACGACTGGATCACCCTGGCCATGCCGACCGAGCAGGTCTGACGATGTGCCGGACTGCGACGTGCGCCGCGTGAGGGAAGACCACGTGGAAGGGCTGCGGCCAGCACGTCGCTCCTCTGATGTCACACGTCCCTGAGGCCGATCAGTGCACCTGCCGCGGCCCGGCCCTCGGGGGCGAGGCGTCCCCGGCGGGGCGGCGAAGCCGGCTCCGGGACCTGTTCGGCCGCCGCTGATCCGTCTCGGCGCACGACGCCGTAGGCCAGCGGCGCGCGGGCTCAACCCCCGCGCACGGCCTCTCGCCGGACGACCGCGCGGCTACCTCCTGAACGACCGCAGCAGCGCCCAGACCGCGCACCGACGGCACACGAACACACCAGGCGTGCTGCCCAGCTCGACGACCTTGCCCCTACGCAGATCCCGTGCGCAGCACCCGCACGTCACCGTGGTGCTCAGGGCGGTCACGCCGCCTTGAGAGTTCGGGCAGCCTGCGAACCAGAGCAGCTCGACCTTCAAGCGGCGACCGTACGGGCGTGCGACGTTCGCCACGGCGGGCCGGAGGCCGGTGGTTTACACGGGGGGCGTTAGTGTCAACCTGTGAGCAGCCCAGCAGTCCCCGTCCGCCGGGTCGCCGCCGTCCAGCTGCAGGCCGTGCTGGGTGATGTGGACGCGAACCTGGCGCTGGCTGCCCAGGCCGTGGCAGACGCCGTGCGACAGGGCGCCGAGGTCGTGGCGCTGCCGGAGT
>JAOPWK010000123.1 GCA_025965735.1 Frankiales bacterium | reverse complement strand
CCGGCGCACGGCTGGTCGTCCGTGCCTCGCCCGCCGCCGGCTCGGCGCCGTCCTCGGCCCTCGCGTCCGACCTGGACGCGGCGCTGGCCGGAGCCCTGTCCTCGCCCAGGAGCTCGCGCCGATGAGGGCGGTCCTGCTGGCGCTGGTCGGGGCGTACCGCCGCTGGATCAGCCCGCTGCTCGGCCAGCGGTGCCGCTTCGCCCCGAGCTGCAGCGCGTACGCGCAGGAGGCGCTGACCGTGCACGGCGCCGGCCGCGGGAGCTGGCTGGCGCTGCGCCGGCTGGCCCGCTGCCACCCGTTCCACCCCGGTGGGCACGATCCCGTACCGCCCGTTCGTCCCCTGTGGGCGACGATGGACTCCGCCGCACCCACCGACGTCCCGGAGCAGACCCGTGTTTGACATCCTCGCCACACCGGTCGGCCAGCTCCTGGCACTGATCCACCGGGGACTGTCGACCTTCCTCATCCCGTCCAGCGGCCCGGCGTGGGCGCTGTCGATCGTGCTGCTCACGGTGACCGTCCGGCTGCTGCTGTTCCCGCTGTTCGTCAAGCAGATCAAGAGCCAGCGCCGCATGCAGGAGCTCGCGCCCAAGATCAAGGAGCTGCAGAAGCAGCACAAGGGCGACCGCGAGACGCTCAACGTCGAGATGATGAAGCTCTACAAGGAGAACAACGCCAACCCGATCTCCGGGTGCCTGCCGCTGCTGCTCCAGCTCCCGGTCTTCTTCGCGCTGTTCACCGTCATCCGCAACTTCAAGACCGACGCCGACGCGCAGTTCGGGCTGACCGCCCAGCAGCTGCGGGAGGGCGCGGTGGCCAAGGTCTTCGGCGCCCCGATCAGCGCGGCCTTCAACAGCCCGGGCTCGGTGCTGGACGACCTGGGCGCCGAGGCGCTGACGGTCCGCATCGTCGCCTTCCTCATGGTCATCGGCATGGGCGCGTCGACGTTCTGGACCCAGCGCCAGCTGATGGCGCGCGCCGGCACGACCGACCCGCAGCAGGTCATGGTCCAGAAGCTGCTGCTCTACGTGCTGCCGCTGTCCTTCGCCGTGTCCGGCGTCTTCTTCCCGATCGGCGTCCTCCTGTACTGGCTGACGACCAACGTCTGGTCGATGGGCCAGCAGGCCTGGGTCATCAAGCGCATGCCGCCGGTCAACCTCAACCCCGGCAAGCCCGGCCCGGCCGGCGACGGCAAGGGCCCGAAGGGTGGCAAGCCGGACAAGGGCCCGAAGGGCGGGTCCGGCAAGGACGACGACAAGGGCGACGGCGGTACGCCCAAGCCGTCCGGCCCGACCGCCCCCACCGGCGCCGCCACCACGACCACGGTCGGCGGCCGTACCTCCGGCGCCACCCCGCAGGCCGCAGTCTCCGCCGCCGGCAACCGGCGCCCCTCGGGCGCCCGCAAGAACAAGAGCCGTCGCGGCGGCCGGCGCTAGCCTTCCTCCCGCTCCACCCGCAACTGCAGAAGGACACCTGTGACCGAGCCCGACACGACCCAGACCCTCTCCGGTCAGGACCTGCTCGTCCGCGAGGGCGACATCGCCGGCGACTACCTCGAGCGCCTGCTCGACATCGCCGACGTCGACGGTGACATCGACATGGACGTCGAGGGGGAGCGCGCTGTCGTGGCCATCGTCGGCGACGGGCTCGACGCGCTCGTCGGTCAGCACGGCCAGGTGCTGGAGGCCGTGCAGGAGCTCACCCGTCTCGCCGTCGTGCGCGAGACCGGCGTCCGCAGCCGGCTCATGCTCGACATCGGCGGCTGGCGCGCCGCCCGCAAGGACGAGCTGACCACCATCGGGACCCGCGCCGCCAAGCGCGCGCTCGAGTCCGGCGAGCCGGTGCGCCTCGCGCCGATGACGCCGTTCGAGCGCAAGGTCGTGCACGACGCGGTCGCCGGCGTCGAGGGTGTCGAGAGCGAGTCCGAGGGCGTGGAGCCCGAGCGCCGCGTGGTGGTCCTGCCGTCTGCGTCCTGATGTCGAGGGCCACCTGATGACGGCTGCCGAGGCGGTCTCGCTCGCTCCTCCCGCGCACGCCGCCGACGTCTTCGGCGAGGCGCTGCCGGTGCTGGAGCAGTACTGCGCGCTGCTCGCCGGCGCCGGGGTCGAGCGCGGCCTGATCGGCCCGCGGGAGACGCCGCGGCTGTGGGAGCGGCACCTGCTCAACTGCGCCGGCCTGGCCGAGCTGCTCGAGCCGGGGCAGGTCGTCGCCGACGTCGGCTCCGGAGCCGGGCTGCCGGGGATCGTGCTGGCCGCGATGCGGCCGGACGTGACGGTGCTGCTCGTCGAGCCGCTGCTGCGCCGCGCCACCTTCCTGGAGGAGGCGGTCGAGGAGCTGGGCCTGCGCAGCGCGATGGTGCGCCGCGCGCGGGCCGAGGAGCTGAAGGGCAAGCTGCTCGTGGACGTCGTCACCGCCCGGGCGGTCGCGCCGCTGGACCGGCTGGCCGGCTGGTCCCTGCCGCTGCTGAACCCCGGCGGACGGCTGCTCGCGCTCAAGGGCGAGCGGGCCGACGACGAACTCGCCTCCTCCGGCGCCGCGCTCAAGGCGGCCGGCGCCGCGTCCTCCTCCGTCGTGGTCGTCGGGGACGAGGCCGCGCAGACGCTCGGCCGCGTCGTCGTCGTGGTGCGCGACTCCTCGCCCCTGCCCGGCGCGAAGAAGAAGGCGCGCCGATGAGCGGGCTGGGCTGGCCCGGCCGCGGCCGCCGCGGCGCGCACGCCTCCGATGCGCCGGCGGGTCTGGG
>JAOPWK010000113.1 GCA_025965735.1 Frankiales bacterium | reverse complement strand
TACAGGTGGTGCTCCACCTGGAAGGACAGGTTGCCGGTCATGAGGTGCAGCAGCGGGCCGCCGCTGATGTTCGCGGCGCCCAGCATCTGCCGCAGGTACCACTCGCCGCGGGTCTCGCCGTCGATCGACTTCTTCTCGAAGGTCTCGACGCCGTAGGGGAAGTGGCCGCACATGATGACCGAGTGCGTCCAGACGTTGCGCGCGACGTTCGCCGTGACGTTGGCAGCCAGCGTGGTGAGCGCGGACGGGCCGGACAGCAGCGGGTGCACCAGGTAGTCGCGGGTCGCCTGCTTCTTGATCTTGCCGAGGACGGCCCAGGCCTGCTTCTTGAACAGCGCCTTGTCCTTGCGGCCCTTGATGACCTTGCCGATCTCGAGGTCGTACGCCGCGATGCCGTACTCGAAGATCAGCATGTTGACGAAGTTGTAGAGCGGCTGGCCGAGCAGGAACGGGCTCCAGCGCTGGTCCTCGTCGACACGCATGATCCCGTAGCCGAGGTCGTTGTCGCGGCCGAGCACGTTGGTGAACGTGTGGTGGATCTGGTTGTGCGAGTGCTTCCACATGTCCGACGGGGTGGCGTTGTCCCACTCCCAGCTGGTGGAGTGCACCTTCGGGTCGCGCATCCAGTCCCACTGGCCGTGCATGACGTTGTGCCCGATCTCCATGTTCTCGAGGATCTTGGCGATCGAGAGCCCGGCGGTGCCGACGAGCCAGGCCGGCGGGAACAGCGAGAACAGCAGCACGGCGCGACTGCTCAGCTCGAGCTTGCGCTGGGCGTCGATGACCTTGCGGATGTACGCGGCATCACGCTCGCCACGGCTGGCCAGCACCTGCTCGCGGATCGCGTCGAGTTCGCGACCGAGCGTCTCGATGTCCTCGGCGCTCAGGTGAGCGATCGGGTTGTGCGCCTTCTTCTGGATCGCAGTCATGTCGATCTCCTCTACAGCTCGATGTCGCACGCGCCGGCAGCAGCCGAGACGCAGGTCTGGATCAGGACGCCGTCGCCCTCGGCGGCGGTGGTGAGGGTGCCGTCGCGCAGGTCGCGCACCGCGCCGGAGCGCAGCGGCACGACGCAGCCGAAGCAGATGCCCATGCGGCAGCCGGACGGCATGAGCACGCCCGCGGCCTCGCCCGAGTCGAGCAGCGGCGTGGCGCCGTCGGACTCGACCGTGACGGCCTGCATGGTGAAGCTGACGGTGCCGCCCTCGCCGGTGACGAGGACGTTCGCGCGGAAGCGCTCGGTGTGCAGGCGGTCGGCGATGCCGGCGCCTTCGAAGTGGGTCTCGAGCGCGTCGAGCATCCCGGTGGGGCCGCACGCCCAGGTCTGCCGCTCCGCGAGGTCCGGCACGAGCGCGGCCAGCTCGTCTGTGCTGAGCATGCCGTCGGTGTCGGTGTGCTTCTCGACCAGGCGGATCCGGCCGTCCTTGGCCAGCTGGCGCAGCTCGCCGGCGAAGATGACGTCGTTGGCCGTCGGCGCCGAGTGCACGACGACGACGTCCTCGAGCTCGTCGGCGGCGTTGCGCAGCATCCCCACGACGGGGGTGACGCCGCTGCCGGCCGTGACGAACAGGACCTTCGCCGGGCGCGGCGTCGGCAGGACGAACTCGCCGGCCGCCTGGTCCAGCTGCAGCACGAGCCCGGGAGCGGCCTTGCGGACGAGGTGGTTGCTGACGACGCCGTCCGGGATGGCCTTCACGGTGATGGCGATGCAGCCGTCGGGGCGGTTGACCGGGGAGGTGAGGGAGTACGTCCGCCACTGCCGCACGCCGTCGACGTCCACGCCGATGCGGACGTACTGGCCGGGGACGTGCCCCTGCCAGCCGCGGCCGGGCTTGATGACGATGCTGACGGCGTCGCGCGTCTCGGGGTGCACGGCGACGACCCGGCCGCGCAGGTCCGCGCCGTTGCGCAGCGGGTCGATGAGGTCGACGAAGTCGCTCGGGACGAGCGGGGTGGCGATGAGCTCGGCGAGCTGCACGGCACGCTCGCGCAGCCGTCCGAGGACGGGAGGAGCTGAGGCGGGTGCGGTCATACGACAACCATCCCCGTTGCGCGGGTGCGAGTGCTGCGCGTCCGACGTACGACTCGTCCGCTGAGAGTTGTTGTGCCGCCACAAGTACCGGCGTCACGGGCAGGACGCCAGCCGATGAACGTGCTCTGGCGCACAGCCTGCGCCGAACGGCCGCTGCGGGAGCCCCCGCCGAGTGCCGCGTCGACGTCAGACCGCAGTGACGCCCGCGCAGTCGCACGAGCCGCGCTGCAGGAGGTGCTCCCCCATCTGGACTTGAACCAGAAACCCTGCGATTAACAGTCGCATGCTCTGCCAATTGAGCTATGGGGGATCGCGCCGGCGGGCCGACTGCGGAGGCCAAGACTAGCGCACAGCGCAGTCCCGCCGACCGCCGGACAGGGCGCCCGAGATGACCGAGACTGTCCGTGTGCTGACCGTCCCGGAGCGCCTGCTCTCGCTGTCAGTCGTGGCCGTGCTGGCGGCCGGCACCGTCAGCGCATCGGCCGTCGAACCGGCACCCGCGACAGCCCCGGCGGCAGCCGTCAAGCCGTCGCCGACAGCCACGGCGCGACCGACGCCCAGCGCGAAGCCCAGCCCTCCACCGAAACCGGCGCCGCCGAAGGCGCAGGCCGCGCCCAAGGCCGCGCCAAAGCCGGTCGCCCCGCAGCCCCCGCAGGCCGGCTGCCCCGTCCCGAAGCGCCCCGGCGGCCCCTTCACCCCGCGCAAGCTCACGCCGCCGGTCGTCGCCGACGCCGCGCTCCCGAGACCGCTCCCGGCCGGCCCCAAGGCCAAGAGCCTGGCCGCGCTGGCCGGCAAGGGCATCTGGGTCACCAACTTCAAGGAGACGCCGGTCGACGTCCCCCGGACGATCCAGAGGGCGCAAGCGGCCGGCGCCCGCAGCATCTGGATCCGCACCGGCGGGCGGCAGGGCTACTACGGCGACCAGTTCCTGCCCGCACTGGTCCCCGCCGCGCATCAAGCGGGGATCAAGATCGTCGCCTGGGACTTCCCGTTCCTGTCCGACCCGGTGGCCGACGCCGAGCGGGCGCGGCGGGCGTACGCCGACGGCATCGACGCCTTCGCCCCGGACATCGAGACCACCGCCGAGGGCACCTACGCGACCGCCCACCGGGTGGCCCTCTACCTGTCCCTGGTCCGGTCCTACGCGGGGGGCAAGCCCGTGGCTGCGACGGTCCCCCGGCCGACGCCGCTGCGCCGCAAGACCTTCCCGTACAAGGCCTTCCTGCCGTACGCCGACCTGTTCGTCCCGATGGTCTACTGGTCCTGCAACGAGCCGGGCAGGCTCGTGGAGGAGTCGCTGCGCGAGCTCGGCGCGCTGCTGCCGGTCGCGCCGGCCGGGCAGGCGTACGACATGGGCGAGGAGGGCGGCCGTCGCGGTACGCCGACCCGTGACGAGACGCTGCGCTTCCTGGACGTCGCCAGGCGCGGCGGCGCCGTGGGCGCGAGCCTCTGGACGATCGAGCGCGCCGGGCCGGGGCAGCTCGAGGCGCTGCGCGACTACCCGTGGGCGGTCAGCACGCAGGAGGGGTGAGTCGCGCGGGCTTCCGCGGGTAGGGGTCAGGCAGACGATCACCCACCCACGAACGCCTCGGAGGCCCCCGTGTTCAAGAAGCTCACTCTCGCTGCTGCTGCCGGCGCCGGCTACGTGCTCGGCGCCAAGGCCGGCAAGGAGCGCTACACCCAGATCGAGGCCAAGTTCCGCGAGATCGCGGGCATGCCTGCCGTGCAGAGCGCCACCACCACCGTCGTCGAGACGGCCAGCTCGGTCGCCGACACCGCCAAGACCGCCGCGACCGACAAGGTCTCCGCCGTCGCGGACAAGGCCAAGGGCTCCAAGGGCGACACCGACGTCGTCGTGGACCTCGGCACGAGCGGTACCGGCACCGGCGCGAACACCGGCGCCACGATGGCCGGCGCGGCCCCGAGCGGCTCCGCCCCGGACGTCTCGCGTCCCTGATCCCCCAGTCCCTGAACCCGACGAGAGGAACCCCATGGGCAGCGTCACGCACTACCTCGAGGTCAACGCCCCCGCCGACCAGTGCTACGCCTGGTGGCGCGGGCTGACCAACCTCCCGCAGATCATGCCGGACGTGGAGCAGGTCGTCCCGAAGGACGGCAGCACCCACGTCACGCACTGGAAGGTGCACGGCCCGCTCGGCAAGAGCGTCGAGTGGGACGCCAAGATCGTCGAGGACGTCCCGAACACCCGCATCGCGTGGGCGACCGAGGAGTCCAGCGGGCTGGACGTCAAGAACGCCGGCGCCGTCCGCTTCGACGACCACGGCGGCACGACCGGCGTCGAGGTCAGCCTGCAGTACGACCCGCCGGCGGGCATCCTCGGCGAGGCCGTCGCGAAGATCTTCGCCGACCCGCAGAGCAAGGTCGAGAAGGCCCTCGAGGCCTTCAAGTCCACGATCGAGGCGGCCACGCCGGGCACCGGCACCACCGTCAAGAGCAGCTAGACGCAGACCGCGCGACGGGCCGCCCCCTCACGGGGCGGCCCTCCGCCGTCCGCCCCCTCCCCCACGAACGACAGGAACCCCATGACCTCGCGCATCCCCGAGCCGCCCTCCGAGTTCGAGGCGGAGGGCGTCCCGGACCCGGGCTTCAGCCCGCACGACGGCGACGCGACCGGCCAGCTCGAGAGCAGCACCGAGCAGCCCCGCGACGTGCCGCTGGCCTCCGACGAGTTCGGGACCACGGCGCGCGAGCTGCACGACGGCGAGTCCCTCGAGGGCCGCATCCAGCGCGAGGAGCCCGACGTGCTCGCCTACGTCGACCAGCCGGCCGACGAGAGCGCCGGGGCCGACACGCCGTTCGACGAGCGCGCGGGCCAGGGCATCGGCCGGCTCGTCGAGCCCGACGAGGGCGCCCGTACCGACAGCGAGGCCGACCTGGTCGCCACCGACGTCGGCACCGACCTCGGCGGCTACACGGCCGAGGAGGCCGCCATGCACCTCGAGCCCGAGGTCTAGGACAGCCACGTGGTCCGCCTGCGCCGCGTCTCCACCTCCGGACCCGGGATCCACCGGGTGCGGAGCGGCAAGGGCTTCCGGTACGTCGATGCCGCCGGCCAGCCGGTGAAGGACGCGTCGGTGCTGGAGCGCATCGAGACGCTGGTCCTGCCGCCGGCCTGGGACGACGTGTGGATCTGCGCGGTCCCGAACGGGCACGTGCAGGCCACCGGCGTGGACGCCAAGGGCCGGCGGCAGTACCGGTACCACGACGCCTGGCGCGTCCAGCGGGACCTGGCCAAGCACGACCGGATCCTCGACTTCGCCTCGCGGCTGCCGGCCGCGCGCGAGCGGCTGCGCGCGGACCTGCAGGGGACCGAGCTGACCCGCACCCGCGTGCTCGCCTGCGCCGTCCGCCTGCTGGACCTCGGCTTCTTCCGCATCGGCGGGGAGCAGTACGCCAGCGAGAACCAGTCCTACGGCCTGGCCACGCTGCGCAAGGACCACGTGCGGGTGTCCAGGGAAGGCGAGATCGAGCTCGAGTTCACCGGCAAGAGCGGCAAGCTCTGGCACCGGTCGCTGGCCGAGCCGGAGGTGTGCGCGGTCGTCATCGCGCTCAAGCGGCGGCGCAGCGGCGGCGAGGAGCTGCTCGCCTACCGGCACGAGAGCTCAGGTGCCTGGGTGGACGTGAAGAGCCAGGACATCAACGGCTACCTGCGCGAGGTGACCGGTGGCGACGACACCGCGAAGGACTTCCGCACCTGGTCGGCCACCGTGCTGGCCGCCATCGGCCTGGCCGTCTCGACGCACGCGGAGAGCCCCAGTGCCCGCAAGCGCGCGGTCACCCGGGTGGTCAAGGAGGTCGCCGACAAGCTCGGCAACACCCCTGCGGTCTGCCGGTCCTCCTACATCGACCCGCGGATCATCGACCTCTACGACAACGGCGTCACGATCGCCAAGGACCTGGAGGCGCTGGGCGAGCATGCCTCCTACGGCTCGCCCGCCTTTCAGGGGGCCATCGAGGCCGCCGTCCTGGCGCTGCTGCGCGAGCCCGCGTCGGCGTCCCGCCTGGCCGGGTGAGGGGGCTGCCGGAACGCCCGGTTCCCCGTACCTTCAGGGAGTGATCCGTCCCCGTCTGACCGTTCTCGTCGCCGTGCTGGTGGCGACGCTGGTGCTGCCGGTGCTGCCCGCGGCTGCTGCCGGCACGCCGCCGCAGAAGACGTGGCACGCCGACGAGGCCACCGTGCCGGACGCCCGCAGCGCCGGGCGCAACGGCCAGGGGGTGGTCGTGGCGGTGCTGGACAGCTGGGTGGACCGCGCGCACAAGGACTTCGAGGGGCGGGTGCTCGCAGGTGCCGACTGCCTGCGCGGCGCCTGCGTCGCGGGGCCCGCCCCTGCCGACCAGTGCGACCACGGCACCCACGTGGCGGGCACCGTCGCGGCGTCCTCCTTCGGTGTCGCGCCGAAGGCGACCATCCTGCCGGTCCGGGTCCTGTCGTACGACCCGGCGAACGGCGAGTGCGTCGGCCGCCCGGACGACGTCACCGCGGGCATCCGCTGGGCGGTGCGCAACGGCGCGCGGGTGCTGAACCTCTCCCTCGGCCCCGACGTCCCGGGGCTGTCCGCCTCGTCCTCCATCCCGGCGGCGGTGCAGGAGGCCGCGGACGCCGGTGTGGTGGTGGTGTTCTCCGCCGGCAACGCCAGCGTGCCGGTCACCGACTCGTACGGCGGCGCCGCGGTCATCGTGGCCGCGACCGCGCCGGGCGGGAAGCTGGCCTCCTACAGCCAGCGCGGCTCTGGCGTGGATCTGGCCGCACCCGGCGGCGACCCCAAGACCCCGGACGTCTGCTCGCAGGCCGACTGCGTGACCTCGCTGTTCCCGGGCAACCGCTACTCGGTCGCCGCCGGCACCTCGATGGCCGCACCGCACGTCGCCGGGATCGCCGCGCTGCTGCTCGGCCAGGACCCGCGGCGCTCCCGGGAGGCCGTGCTGGACAGGCTGCTCAG
>JAOPWK010000111.1 GCA_025965735.1 Frankiales bacterium | reverse complement strand
ACACCAGCGCGCGGGGGGCGGACGGCGCCAGCAGCCCGAGCGGCGCGCGGCTGCCGCTGGTGGCCGCCGACAGCACCTCGGCCACGCTGCCGCCGTCGTGCGGCGGCGACCCGGCCAGCATGTGGTGGCAGACCGCCGCCAGCGCCCACACGTCGGCGGCCGCGTCCGGGTCCCCTCCGCCGGCGACGGCAGGATCGACGTACTCCGCGGTCCCGTCGACGGAGGCCAGCCGCTCCCCGGCCACGCGCGCCAGCCCCAGGTCGGACAGCAGCGGCATCCCGTCCGCCGTGAACAGCACGTTGGACGGCGTGACGTCGCCGTGCACCAGCCCTCGGCTGTGCGCGGCCGCCAGCGCCTGCGCCAGCGGGGCGCCGATGGTGACGACCTCGCCCGGCTCCAGCGAGCCGCGGCGGGCCAGCAGCGTCGCCAGCGACCCGCCCGGCGCGTGGTCGAGGACCAGGACCGTCTCCGCACCGGAGCCGACGACCTCGCGCAGCCGCACGACGTACGGCGTGTCCAGGCTGCGCAGCAGCGAGGCCTCCCGGCGCAGCGCATCCACGGCCGACGGGTCCGCACCGGCCCGCAGGCGCTTGAGCGCGACGGTGTCGCCCGTGGCCAGCTCGCATGCCCGCCAGACCTCGCCGGTGGCACCGAAGCCCAGCAGGGCCTGGACGTCGTAGCCGGGCAGGGACCACACCTCGCTCACCGGCGGAGTCTCCCAGACCTCGACCGGCCGAGCGGCTTCTCCACACCTACGCTGCCGAGGTGCCGGAGGTGGTGGTCGTCGGAGCGGGCCTGGCCGGCCTCGCCTGCGCCCGGCACCTGCAGGCGGCAGGCGTCGAGGTCGTGGTCCGGGAGGCCTCCGACACCGTCGGCGGCCGCGTCCGCACCGACGAGGTCGACGGGATGCTGCTGGACCGCGGCTTCCAGGTGCACAACACCGGCTACCCGGAGGCGCAGCGGGTGCTGGACCACCACGAGCTCGACCTGAGGCCGTTCGCGCCCGGCGCGCTGGTGCGCTTCGGGGACCGGCTGCACCGGGTCGGCGACCCCCGGCGGGTGCCGACCTGGGCGCCGACGACGCTGCTCGCCCCGATCGGCTCGCTCAAGGACAAGGTGCTCATCGCCCGGCTGGCCACACAGGCCGGCCTGCACTCCCCCGACGCGCTGCTGTCCCGCCCGGAGATGACGACGTACGAGGCGCTGCGCAGCCGCGGCCTCTCCGACACCGCCATCGACCGCTTCTTCCGCCCGTTCCTGTCCGGCGTCTTCCTCGAGGACCAGCTCGGCACCAGCAGCCGGTTCTTCGACCTGGTGTGGCGCTCGTTCGTGCGCGGCAGCCAGTGCGTGCCCGCCGCCGGCATGGGCGCCATCCCGGCGCAGCTCGCGAGCGGTCTGGACGTCCGGCTCGGCGCACCGGTGACGAGCGTCCGGCCGCAGGAGGTGGACGGCGAGCCGGCGCGTGCCGTCGTCGTCGCTACCTCGGCATGCTCGGCGGCCGCGCTGCTGCCCGGCCTCGACGTGCCCGCGCCGAGCGGCGTCACCACGCAGTACCACCTGGCCGACGAGCCGCCGGTGGCCGAACCGGCGGTCGTGCTCGACGGCGAACGCAGCGGACCCGTCGCCAACACGGTCGTGCTCACGAACGCCGCCCCCTCGTACGCCCCAGGCCGGCACCTCGTCAGCAGCAGCGTCGTCAGCGGCGACACGTCGGAACCCGCTGTGCGGCAGCATCTCTCGCGGCTGTACGGCGTGGACACGACGCGCTGGGAGCACGTGGCGACCTACGCCGTCCCCGAGGCGCTGCCGCGGCAGGACCCGCCGATGGGCCGCTTCCGCAAGGCGGTCCGGCTGGAGCCGGGGCTGTACGTGTGCGGCGACCACCGCGACTCCGCGTCGATCCAGGGGGCGCTGGTGTCCGGGCGCCGTGCCGCTCAGGCGGTGCTGGCCGAGCTCCGGGCGTAGCCTTGGCCAGGTGGAGGTCCGGCGGCTCGGGAGCGTGCCGTACGACGACGCCTGGCGGCTGCAGCAGACCGTTCACGCAGAGGTCGTCGCGGGGCACGAGGACGTCACGCTGCTGCTCGAGCACCCGCCCGTCTACACCGCGGGCAAGCGGACCGAGCCGTGGGAGCGACCGGTCGACGGGACGCCCGTCGTCGACGTCGACCGCGGCGGCAAGATCACCTGGCACGGGCCGGGGCAGGTGACCGGCTACCCGATCGTGCGGCTGGCCGACCCGGTGGACGTCGTCGCCTACGTTCGCGACGTCGAGCAGCTGCTCATCGGCGTGTGCGCCGAGCTGGGCCTGACGACGGGTCGCGTCGACGGGCGAAGCGGCGTGTGGACGCCGGACGGGGCGCGCAAGGTCGCCGCGATCGGCATCCGGGTCAGCCGCGGCGTGACGATGCACGGCTTCGCGCTGAACTGCGACCCGGACCTGTCGGCGTACGACCGGATCGTGCCGTGCGGCATCGCCGACGCGACGGTGACCTCGCTGTCGCGCGAGCTCGACCGGGACGTGCCGGTCGAGGAGGTGCTGCCGCTGCTGGAGTCGCGGCTGCCGCGGCTGTCGGCGGCAGTCGCCACCGCGTGAGCTGCGGGACGGGCACGGGCGATGCTCAGCGCCGGGACGCTCTGAGGCCCCTGCGGCGTTAGCCTGACATGTGAGCACTGTGAGCCCCGACGGCCGGAAGATGCTGCGCCTCGAGGTGCGCAACAGCGCGGTGCCGATCGAGAAGAAGCCCTCCTGGATCAAGACCCGCGCGGTCATGGGGCCGGAGTACACCTCGCTCAAGAAGCTCGTCCGCACGCAGGGCCTCTCAACCGTGTGCGAGGAGGCCGGCTGCCCCAACATCTACGAGTGCTGGGAGGACCGCGAGGCCACCTTCCTCATCGGCGGCGACCAGTGCACGCGGCGCTGCGACTTCTGCAACATCGACACCGGCAAGCCCGCGGCCTACGACACCGACGAGCCGCGCCGCGTCGCGGAGTCCGTCGCGCAGATGGGCCTGAAGTACGCCACCGTCACCGGGGTCGCCCGCGACGACCTGCCGGACGGCGGAGCGTGGCTGTACGCCGAGACCGTCCGGCAGATCCACGCCGCCCTGCCGGGCATCGGCGTCGAGCTGCTCATCCCCGACTTCAACGGGACGCCGGCGCTCCTGGACGAGGTGTTCGCCAGCCGTCCGGAGGTGCTCGCGCACAACGTCGAGACCGTCCCGCGCATCTTCAAGAGCATCCGGCCGGGCTTTCGCTACGAGCGCTCGCTCGCCGTCATCACCGCCGCCCGCGAGGCGGGCCTGGTCACCAAGAGCAACCTCATCCTCGGCATGGGTGAGGAGCGCGAGGAGATCAGCCAGGCGCTGCAGGACCTGCACGACGCCGGCTGCGAGCTCATCACCATCACGCAGTACCTCCGCCCCTCGCCGCGGCACCATCCCGTCACGCGCTGGGTCAAGCCGGAGGAGTTCGTGGACCTGTCGCAGGAGGCCGAGGACATCGGCTTCGCTGGCGTCATGAGCGGGCCGCTGGTGCGCTCCTCCTACCGCGCCGGTCGCCTGTACGAGCAGGCGATCGCGCGTCGGGCGACGGCGTCCTGAGCAGCACCGACGACGCCTCACCGAGGCTCGTGCTGCCGCAGCTCCGGCTCGACGACCTGCTGCAGGAGCTGCAGCTGCGGCTGTCCGACGTCCTGGGTACGCGCGACCGCGTGCACGCGCTGCTCGAGGCGGTGCTCGCCGTCGGCAGCGACCTGGACCTGCAGACCGTGCTTCGGCGCATCACCCAGGCGGCCTCCACACTGGCCGACGCCCGCTACGCGGCGCTGGGCGTCATCGGGGACGACGGGCTGCTGTCGCAGTTCATCACCGTCGGCATCGACGAGGAGAAGCACGCGGAGATCGGCTCGCTGCCGCACGGGCGCGGCATCCTGGGCCTGCTCATCCGCGACCCCCGACCGCTGCGCCTCGACGACCTCGGGAAAGACCCTGCTGCGTACGGCTTCCCGCCCAACCACCCGCCCATGACGACCTTCCTCGGCGTGCCGATCCGGGTGCGCGACGCGGTCTTCGGCAACCTCTACCTGACCGAGAAGCGCAGCGGCGGCTCCTTCGACGAGGAGGACGAGGCGGTCGTGCTGGCGCTGGCCGCCGCCGCCGGTGTCGCCATCGAGAACGCCCGGCTGTACGACGCGGTGCGTCGCCGCGAGGGCTGGCTGCGGGCCAGCGGCGAGATCAGCGCCGCGCTGCTGAGCGGTGACGAGCCGGAGGACGTGCTGCACCTCGTGGCGCAGCGCGCCCGCGAGCTGAGCCGCGCGACGGGGTCCTTCGTGGCCCTGCCGTCGGAGGACGGCCTGCTCGTCGAGGCCGCAGCCGGCCCCGCCGCGGCAGGCCTCGTCGGCAGGCGCCTCTCGCTGTCGGACAGCCCGGCCGGGCAGGTGCTGGCCGCGGGTCAGCCGCGGCTGCTCGTCGGCGTCGACGCGCAGGACGTGCTGTCCGCGCAGCCCGTCGGCTCCGCGCTGCTCGTGCCGCTCGCCCGGCGCGGCGTCCTGGCGGTCACCACCGGCGACGGCGAGCCCGCCATCGAGCCGGCGGTCGTCGACGAGCTCACCAGCTTCGCGGCGCAGGCAGCGGTGGGCCTCGAGGTCGCCGAGCACCGTCGCGACGCGCAGCGCCTGGTCGTGTTCGAGGACCGGGAGCGCATCGCACGGGACCTGCACGACCTGGTCATCCAGCGGCTGTTCGCCACCGGGATGCAGCTCGAGAGCGCGGCGCGCCTGGTCGAGCGGCCCGAGGCGGCCAGCCGCGTACGGCGCGCGGTCGACGACCTGGACACGACGATCCGCGAGATCCGCTCCACCATCTACGCCCTGCAGAACGAGCCGTCCGTGGAGCGGAGCAGCCTGCGCAGCAGGCTCTTCGAGGTCATCGACGCCGGTGCGGAGCAGCTCGGCTTCACCCCGGCCGTCCGCCTCGCCGGGCTCGTCGACACCTCCGTGCCGCCGGAGCTGGGCGACCACCTGCAGGCGGTGCTGCGCGAGGCGCTGTCGAACGCCGCGCGGCACGCCGGCGCCACCCGCGTCGAGGTCGTGCTGGAGGTCGGTGACCAGGTGCAGCTCGTGGTGCGCGACGACGGCCGCGGGCTGCCGGCCGACCAGGACCGGCGCAGCGGGCTGGCCAACCTCGCGCAGCGCGCGACGCTGATGGGCGGCGAGCTGCGGGTGGCGGCCCGGCCCGAGGGCGGCACCGAGCTGGTCTGGACCGCGCCGCTCTAGCTGGTCAGCACGTCCGTGACGTCGCGCCGGCCGGTCGCCGCGCGCGCGGTGGCGTAGCCGAGCCGCAGCACCATCTGCGGGGTGCCTGTCAGGCCAAGCGCCTTGGCCAGCTGCGCACGCGGCCCGGGCAGGTCGACGACCTGGGCGAGCGGCTGCGCCTGCACGCCGTGCTGGGCCGCGTGCAGCAGCACCGACCCCAGTGCCTGCCCGGCCTCCAACCAGGCGCGCGGACCGTCCCGCGGGGTGGTGAGGACGACGACCGCCGGCTCCTCGGCCGGAGGCGCCTCGCCGCCGGACCGCTCCGGGTGGGTCAGCGCGAAGTCCCGCTGCCGCAGGCTGCTGCCGCGCGTGACGTCCGCCGGCAGGGCCTCCGGCGAGATGCCGTCCTGGGCGGGCGCGTCCCGCACCCAGGAGGCCAGCTCGCGCCGGTACGCCGGGTCGCGCTCCTCGCTCCAGTCGGCGCCGGACAGCAGCACCGCCAGCGAGACCCGCTCGCCCTCGTCGTGCAGCGGGCGCAGCGCAGCGCCCTCCTGCTCGGCCGCCCGACCGAGCGCGTGCAGCAGGCCCTCCGGCAGCGGCTCGGGAGCGAAGGCGTCGCGCACTGTGTGCCGCTTGAGGACGGCCAGCGCCAGGGCGAGCTCGTCGTCGTCCGGCGCCGCTCCCGCGGACAGGGTGACGCGGGCCAGCAGCGACGGGTCGCCCGGCTCCGGCAGCAGCTCCACGTCGGCGGACAGCCCCAGCGCCCTCGCGGCGACCCGGGCGTGCACCAGGGCCGTGCCGCACGAGACGTGCAGGAGCCGCCCGGTGGGGTCGAGCACGGTCAGCCGCCGGGACTCGTCGGCCAGCAGGTCGAAGCCGTCCGCCCGCAGCGCGAACCGCCACGGCTGGGTGTTGTGGACGCTCGGGGCGAGCGTCGCGGCTTCCAGCACGTGCTGCAACGAGGCGCTGAGGTGGGGCGTGACCATGGCGGTACCTCCGGGTGTGTGCACCCACTGTCCCCCGTCGCTCGGCTGCGCGCCCGGGTCAGACGGCTCGTCGCGCCGGGACCTAGGTCCCGGTCGGCAGGGCGACCTGCAAGGCACTGCTGATCAGAGGTTCACGGCTGCGTCATCTCGATGACACGCGCCCCGGCCAGCCTCGGCAGCACCCACCCCGGAGGTGCACCATGGCGCTCGCCTCGCTCGTGCAGGACCTGATCCTCGTCGCGCTCCCCGCCGGGGGGCAGGGCGGTGCCCGTCAGAACGCCTGGGCCAGCATGTCCGCCGGCGCCGCGAGGGCCCGTTCCCGGCGCGATGCCGACACGGCCCTCGCTGCCGCGGTCCTTCGGGCCGAGCGGCGGCAGCGCACCGGCTCCTGACCTCCGTGGCGGTACCGGCCGCGCGGTAGGTTCCGCCTCATGGCCGAGCCGACGTACACGCCCGTCATCGCCTTCGCCCGAGCGGTGTTCCGCGGGCTCGGCCTCCGGTTCACGATCTCCGGGGACGAGCACGTGCCGCGCTCCGGCGGGGCCGTCATGGCGATCAACCACGTCGGCTACCTCGACTTCACCTTCGCCGGACTGGCGGCCCGCCCAGCCGGCCGGCTGGTGCGCTTCATGGCCAAGAAGGAGGTCTTCGACCACAAGGTCAGCGGCCCCCTGATGCGCGGCATGAAGCACATCCCGGTCGACCGCAAGGGCGCGGCGAACGAGAGCTACCAGCAGGCCGTGAAGATGCTGCAGGCCGGCGAGATCGTGGGCGTCTTCCCCGAGGCCACCATCTCCGAGTCCTTCGACCTCAAGGACTTCAAGACCGGCGCCGCCCGGATGGCCATGGAGGCCGGCGTCCCGCTCCTGCCCTGCGTCGTGTGGGGCAGCCAGCGCGTCTTCACCAAGGGCCGGCCCAAGGACCTGACCCGCGGCACGCCGATCCGGATCGTGGTCGGCGCTCCGTTCACACCGGACCCGGCAGCCGACCCCGTCGCGGTCACCGCGGACCTCAAGCAGCGCATGCAGCTGCTGCTCGACGAGGCGCGCGCCACCTACGGCGGCGGGCCGCGTACGCCGGAGGACACCTGGTGGATCCCGGCCAGCATGGGCGGCACCGCGCCGACCCCCGAGGAGGCCGCGCAGATCGCCCGCGACCGGGAGAGCGCACGCGCCGCACGCAGGGCCGCTGAGGGCCCGACGACCTGAGCCTGGCACCTATCCTCTAGGCCATGGCCCTGCTCAAGCGCTCCCCCAAGAAGGCTCCTGCCAAGGGCAAGGCCACCTCCGCCGCCAAGAAGAAGCCCAAGGCGCCGCGCGGAGCCAAGCTCAAGCAGATCGGGTTGGCGTTCAAGGCCACCCGGGCGCAGGACCCGAAGGTCCTCCCGCTGGTGCTCGCCGCCTTCTTCGGGCCGCTGATCGTCATGATCGCGCTCGGGCTGGTGCTCGGCGGCCTGCCGTACCTGGTGTTCCTCGGCTTCCTCATGGGCCTGGTGGCCGCAGCCTTCGTGTTCGGCAAGCGCGTGCAGGCCACGGCGTACAGCCAGGTCGAGGGACAGGTCGGCGCGGCCGCCGCGATCCTCACGAACATGCGCGGCGACTGGCGCGTCACCCCTGCCGTGGGCTTCACCCGCGAGCAGGACCTCGTGCACCGCGTGATCGGCCGCCCCGGCGTGGTCCTCGTCGCCGAGGGCGCCCACAACCGGGCCCGCAACCTCATCGCGACGGAGAAGAAGAAGGTCGCCCGCATCGTCGGCGACACCCCCGTCTACGACCTGGTCGTCGGTGACGGCGAGGGCCAGATCGGGCTGCGGCAGCTCGAGCGGCACTTCCTCAAGCTGCCGCGCAACATCAAGCCCAAGGTGGTCAACGAGCTCGACCGCAAGTTCAAGGCGATGGGCGCGCAGGCGCTGCCGATCCCGAAGGGCCCGATGCCGACGCGGGTACCGCGCAGGTAGGTCAGCCGGCGAAGCTGGCGCCGCCGCGCAGCACGATCGTGCCGGCCGCCTTGTCGTGCAGCCCGCGACCGTCCCGGTCCATCAGCACCGCAGGCAGGACCAGCACGAGCAGGGCGGTGCGGATCGCCGCCGGCACCAGACCCGGCACCTCCCCCGGCGCAGCGGCCTTGCCGACCCGGATGCCGATCAGCCTCATGCCGAGCGACTGGCCGGTGAGCGCCTGCAGCAGCAGCACCTGCAGCACCATCGAGCCGTCCACGACGAGCGTGCGCACGAGGAACGACGGGTCGTCGACGAAGCTGCGCAGGAAGGCCGCGATGAGCGCGCCGGCCAGGACGTCGACGAACAGCGCGGCCGCGCGCGAGCCGGTCGTCGCGACGGCCCCCTCGCCGTCCTCCGGCAGGCCGTACCGCTGCCCGGGCCACGAGCCCTCCGCCTGACGGTCGGCCCCCGCCGCGGTCAGACCGGACAGCCAGGTCCCCGTCCACCGCGCCATGGGCTTGAGGCTAGTGCTGCACCGGGCGACCCGCCCTCCGACGTAACCGCGGCGAAACACACGGGACACCGCCGGGTCACGCCCCCTGGCTAGCCTCGTGCCAGCACCGACCGCCGCGGCCGACGCCGTGTCCCGAACTCCCGGAGGACGTCCTTGTTCACCAGTGCCGACGAGGTCCTGAAGTACATCGAGAAGGAGGGCGTCGAGATGGTCGACGTCCGCTTCTGTGACCTGCCGGGCGTGATGCAGCACTTCACCGTGCCCGTCGGCTCGTTCAACCAGGACGTCTTCGACGACGGCCTCGGCTTCGACGGCTCGTCCATCCGCGGCTTCCAGGAGATCCACGAGTCGGACATGCTCCTGCTCCCGGACCCCACCAGCGCGCGGCTGGACCCCTTCCGCACCCGCAAGACGCTGATCGTCAACTTCTTCATCCACGACCCGCTCACCGGCGAGGCCTACTCCCGCGACCCGCGCAACGTCGCCAAGAAGGCCGAGGCCTACCTCAAGGGCTCGGGCATCGCGGACACCGTCTACTTCGGCGCGGAGGCCGAGTTCCACGTCTTCGACAACATCCAGTTCGACTCGCAGCCGCAGGGCAGCTTCTACAAGATCGACTCCGAGTCGGCGGCGTGGAACAGCGGCCGCGAGGAGGAGGGCGGCAACCTGGGCTACAAGCCGCGGACCAAGGGCGGCTACTTCCCGGTCTCCCCGACCGACAAGTTCGCCGACCTGCGCGACGAGATCGCCGTCAAGCTCGAGGACGCGGGCATGGTCGTCGAGCGAGGCCACCACGAGGTCGGCTCCGCGGGCCAGCAGGAGATCAACTACCGGTTCAACACCCTGCTCGCCGGCGCCGACCAGATGATGATGTTCAAGTACATCGTCAAGAACACGGCCAACGAGTACGGCAAGACCGCGACCTTCATGCCGAAGCCGGTCATCGGCGACAACGGCTCCGGCATGCACTGCCACATGTCGCTGTGGGCCGACGGCGCACCGCTGTTCTACGACGAGGTCGGCTACGCCGGCCTGTCGGACATGGCCCGCTACTACATCGGCGGCCTGCTCAAGCACGCCCCGTCGCTGCTGGCCTTCACCAACCCCACGATCAACAGCTACCACCGCCTCGTCCCCGGCTTCGAGGCCCCGGTCAACCTGGTCTACAGCCAGCGCAACCGGTCGGCCTGCATCCGCATCCCGATCACGGGCTCGAACCCCAAGGCCAAGCGCCTGGAGTTCCGCTGCCCCGACCCTTCGTCGAACCCGTACCTGGCGTTCAGCGCGATGCTCATGGCCGGCCTCGACGGCATCCGCAACAAGATCGAGCCGCCGACGCCGGTCGACAAGGACCTCTACGAGCTGCCGCCGGACGAGCTGGCCGACGTCGCGCAGGTCCCCGCCTCGCTCGACGCCGTGCTCGACGCGCTCGAGGCCGACCACGAGTACCTGCTCGAGGGCGGGGTCTTCACCGAGGACCTCATCTCGACGTGGATCGAGTACAAGCGGACGGTCGAGATCGACGCCCTCCGCCTGCGCCCGCACCCGTACGAGTTCGAGCTCTACTACGACATCTGAGTGCTGTTGCGCACGACGGCCGGGCCCCGCACGGGGCCCGGCCGTCGTGCATCTGGTGCGAAGCGGCTCAGCCAGACGACGACCGCTGATGACGCAGAGCAGAGCCGGTGGACCGGGGACGG
>JAOPWK010000101.1 GCA_025965735.1 Frankiales bacterium | reverse complement strand
CGGCAAGCTGGCCAACTTCGAGGTCGTGCTCTCCAAAACGCTGGCCGCGGTGGAGAAGGGTCGCGCACGCCTGGGCGGGCAGAGCGAGCACGACGAGCTCCGCTGAGCTGCTCGACCTCGACCCCGGCAGCGCTGTCGGCTACCCTCGTGAGCGGTCTTCTCCGACCCCGAAGGTCTCCCGTGCCCGAGAACAGGAAAGCGCAGCACCGCCTCGATTCCCGCCAGCCCCTCGTCGTGGACACCCGCGAGCTAGGTCGCCGGCCGGGATCGATGCGAGAGGTGCACTTCCCCGCTCCCGCGCCCGAGGGCCTCGGGGTCGCGCTCATCGGCGTCCCTCCGGGTGCTGAGCTCGACCTGGACCTCAGGCTCGAGTCGGTCATGGAGGGCGTGCTGGTGAGTGGCGTCGTCACGATGCCGCTGACCGGGGAGTGCGGACGGTGCCTGGAGACGGTCAGCGACACGCTGACCGTCGACCTGCAGGAGCTGTTCGCCTACCCGGAGAGCGACGCCGGTGAGGACGACGAGGAGATCGCACGGATGGAGGGCGACCTGCTCGACCTCGAGCCCGTGCTGCGTGACGCGGTGGTGCTCGCACTCCCGCTCACGCCGCTGTGCCGGGAGGACTGCGGAGGGCTGTGCGCCGAGTGTGGCGAGCGGCTCGACGACCTGCCGGAGGACCACGGGCACGGCACCACCGACATCCGGTGGGCCGCCCTGCAGGAGCTCAGCACGACCGACAACCAGGAGAAGTGAGCAGATGGCCGTTCCGAAGCGCAAGATGTCGCGCAGCAACACCCGCTCGCGCCGTGCGCAGTGGAAGACCACTGCCCCGACGCTGACCACCTGCGACCGCGGGCACGTCACGCTGCCGCACACCGTCTGCCCGGAGTGCGGCCGGTACGACAAGCGCACCGTCCTCGCGGTCTGACCCTCTCCGCTTGACCCGCGTCGCGCTCGACCTGCTCGGCGGCGACCACGCCCCCGAGTCGGTCGTCGACGGCGCGCTGCTCGTCACGGACCCCGAGGTCGAGCTCGTCCTCGTCGGCCCCGTCGAGCTCGCCGAGCGGCTGCTCGCCGAGCGCGGGGCCACCGGCCGCTTGCGGCTCGTTGCCGCCAGCCAGGTCGTCGAGATGGACGAGGACCCAGCCCGCGCCATCCGTGCCAAGCGCGACGCCACCGTCCGCGTCGCCGCCCGCCTCGTGCGGGACGGCGAGGCGGACGCCCTCGTCTCCGTGGGCTCCACCGGGGCCGCCCTCGCCGCCGCGGTGTTCACCCTCGGCCGGCTGCGCGGCGTGGCCCGCCCGCCGCTGGCCGCCATCGTGCCGGCCGCGACCGGCCCGCTGGTCTTCCTCGACGTCGGCGCCACCACCGACGCCACCCCGGAGATGCTGGCGCAGTTCGCGCTGGCCGGCGCCGCCTTCGCCTCCGTGCGCCTCGGCATCCCCGAGCCTCGCGTGGGGCTGCTGTCCATCGGCGAGGAGCCCGGCAAGGGCGACGACCTGCGCAAGGCGGCGTACGACGCGCTGTCCGCGCTGCCGCTGCACTTCGTGGGCAACGTCGAAGGTCGCGACGTCCCGCACGGCGGCAAGGCCGACGTCGTCGTCACCGACGGCTTCACCGGGAACGTCCTCGCCAAGGGGCTCGAGGGCGCCGCGACGATGCTCACCAGCGTGCTGCTGGAGGCGCTGAGGTCGACGCCGGCGTCCGACGCGCTGCTGCCTGTCCTGTCCGAGGCCACCGCGCACATGTCGCCCGAGCGACTCGGCGGAGCCGTCCTGCTCGGCGTCGACGGCGTCGTGGTCGTCGGCCACGGCGCCAGCACCCCTGCGGGCGTGGCCAGCTGCGTCGGCACCGCGGTCCAGGCCGTGCGCGAGGGGCTCGTCCCGTCGATCGCCGGCGCGCTCTCCGACCTGCTCGACCGGACGAAGGCCGCCTCATGACGCCCGACGAGGTGCTGGCGGTCGTGCAGGCCGCCGTGGCCACGGTGCTCGAGCGCGACCCGACGACGGTCAGCCGCGAGACACGCTTCAAGGAGGACCTGGAGGCCGACTCGCTCGCGCTCGTCGAGATCGTCGAGATCGTGGAGGAGGAGCTGGCGCCGCGCGCGCGGCCCGGCTTCCACATCGAGGACGAGGACCTCGACGCGCTGACGACGGTCGGCGAGGCGGTCGACTACGCGGTCGCCAAGCTGTGAACCGGTATAGCGGAGGACGTGCGCGGCGCTCCGCGACGCAGGAGCGGGCGCGTCGGGCGCTTCCGGAGCGAGCTCATGAGTCGTAAGCCGGACGGGGAGGCCGGTCCTCCGTACACCGTGCTCGAGGCCGCGCTCGGCACCGGCATCGAGCCCGCCCTGCTGGAGCGGGCGCTGACGCACCGCTCGTACGCCTACGAGAACGGCGGCCTGCCCACGAACGAGCGGCTGGAGTTCCTCGGCGTCGCCGTGCTCGGGCTGGTCGTCACCGACGCGCTCTACACGACCCACCCCGACCTGCCGGAGGGGTCGCTGGCCAAGCTGCGCGCCAGCGTCGTCAACACCCGCGCGCTGGCCGACGTCGCCCGCACCCTGGAGCTGGGCCGTTGGCTGCGGCTCGGCCGCGGCGAGGAGGTCACCGGCGGGCGGGACAAGAACTCGATCCTGGCCGACACGATGGAGGCGGTCCTGGGCGCGATCTACCTCGATCGCGGCATCGAGGCGGTGACGGCCGTGGTGCGGGCGCTGTTCGACCCGCTGATGCGCGCGGCCTCGGAGGAGGGCGCGGCGCTGGACTGGAAGACCGCGCTGCAGGAGCTCGGGGCGGCGCGCGGTCTGGGCGTGCCGGACTACCGGATCGAGGAGAGCGGGCCCGACCACGCCAAGAGCTTCGTCGCGCACGTCGCGATGGCCGGCGAGCCGTCGGGCAGCGGGACCGGCAAGAGCAAGAAGGAGGCCGAGCAGAAGGCCGCCGAGGCGGCGTACGGCGCACTGTCCGGGCCGCCGGTCGGCACCGAGCCCGTTGCCTGAGCTGCCCGAGGTCGAGACCGTCCGGCGCGGCCTGCAGCGCGGCGTCGCGGGCCGCACCGTCGCCGCCGTCACCGTCGGCCACCCGCGCTCAGTGCGCCGGCACACCGCCGGCGCCGACGACTTCGCCGGGCGCCTGGCTGGCCGCACCGTGCTGTCGGCGCAGCGCCGTGGCAAGTACCTCTGGCTCCCGCTCGACAGCGGCGACGCGCTCACCGGCCACCTCGGGATGAGCGGCCAGCTGCTGGTCGTGCCGGCGGACAGCCCGCTGCAGAAGCACCTGCACGTGCGGGTGCGCTTCAGCGACGGCGACCGCGAGCTGCGCTTCGTCGACCAGCGCACCTTCGGCGGGCTGCTCGTCGTGCCGGACGGCGACCCGGTGCCGCCGCTGCTCGCGCACATCGCCCGCGACCCGCTGGACCCGGAGTTCGACGACGAGCTGTTCGTCGAGCGGCTGCGCCGCCGCCGCACCGGCCTCAAGCGCGCGCTGCTGGACCAGACGCTGGTCAGCGGGATCGGCAACATCTACGCGGACGAGACGCTCTGGCGGGCGCAGCTGCACGGCGAGCGGCCGACGGACCGGCTCAGCCGCCCCGCGGTCCGGCGCCTGCTCGGCCACGCCCGGGACGTGCTGCGGGAGGCGGTGGTCGCGGGCGGGACGAGCTTCGACGCGCTGTACGTCTCCGCCGAGGGGGTCAGCGGGCTGTTCGCGCACTCGCTCAACACCTACGGCCGTGAGGGGGAGCCCTGCGCGCGGTGCGGCGCCCCGGTGCGGCGCGAGTCGTTCATGAACCGCAGCTCGTTCAGCTGCCCGCGCTGCCAGCCGCGCCCAGCTCGTTGAGGCGCAGCTCGTCAGTCACGCACTGCGGACGCGAGCCGTCCGCCTGCGCGGGCGTCCACGGCTCGCCGCGCACCCACTGCGAGCCGCACCCGCGGCAGGCCAGAAGGGCCCGGCCGTCCGGCGTCACCGCCTTGGTCCGCACCCAGTCGCACAGCGAGCGGCACGGCGCGATCGTCAGGCTCAGCTGGGGCTCGGGTTCGTCTTGGGGCCGTCCGGCTGGTCGGCCGTCAGCCCCGGCGACTCCACGACCTCGGGCTCGCGCACGACGTCCGGCGGACGGGTCGGCTGCTCCTGCGGGCCGTTGTCGTTGGCCTCCTCGGGCTGCGAGAGGCAGCCGGACAGCGCGAGCGCGAGGACGGGGACGAGAAGGGCGGTACGGGCACGGCGCACGGGTCATGGCTCCTGTCGAGGCGGCGGTCACCCACGCCCCTACCCTCCGCAGCGTGAGCTCCACGCCCGTCCGCGTCACCGCGTTCGTCAAGGGGCGCGTGCAGGGCGTCGGGTTCCGCTGGTGGACCCGCGCACGGGCGCTCGAGCTCGGCCTCGTGGGCAGCGCCACGAACCTGGACGACGGCCGGGTGCAGGTGGTCGCGGAGGGCCCGGAGCCTGCGCTGCACGCGCTGCTGGACCTGCTGCGCGGCGGCGGCACGCCCGGCCGTGTCGACTTCGTGGCCGAGCGCTGGGGCCAGGCGCGGGGGGAGGAGGACGGCTTCGCCGAGAGGTAGTCCGCCGTGACCAGATCGTGACCGGATCCTTGACCAGCACCGCTGGTCCTGTCATCCTTGGCTCACCGCTCCTCTGGCCGTCTGCCGAGTGAGCAGCACCTGACCCTCAGCGCGGAGGAGATCCATGGCCAAGGCCCTGCTCGGACACGTCGGCGGCCCCGACCTCCGTCTCGTCGACGAGGTGCGCCGTCTGCGGAGCCGCGTCCGGGACCTCGAGGACGAGCTGGCCCGCATGACTGCCACCAACGACGCCCTCATGTCCTCGGTGCACGTCGAGGACGACATCCGCTTCCTCACCGACGAGCCCGCGCTCACCTAGGCCGCACCACCCCGACAGGGCGCCCCCGAGACCTCGGGCGGCGCTCTTCGTGCGTCCTGCCCGGCTTCCCGGCCTGCCCCCGGTACGGTGAGCGCGGTCTTCCCCAGGACCGATCGAGAGACGCCAGGTGCACCTCAAGAGCCTCACGCTGAAGGGCTTCAAGTCCTTCGCGTCCGCGACGACCCTGCGCTTCGAGCCGGGCATCACCTGCGTGGTCGGCCCCAACGGCTCCGGCAAGAGCAACGTCGTCGACGCCATCGCCTGGGTGCTCGGCGAGCAGGGGGCCAAGGCCCTGCGCGGCGGCAAGATGGAGGACGTCATCTTCGCCGGGACGCCCGGCCGCCCGCCGCTGGGCCGCGCCGAGGTGACGCTGACGATCGACAACACCGACGGCGCGCTGCCGATCGAGTACGCCGAGGTCAGCGTGACCCGGCTGATGTTCCGGTCGGGCGAGTCGGAGTACTCCATCAACGGCAGCCGCTGCCGCCTGGTGGACGTGCAGGAGCTCATGAGCGACAGCGGCATCGGCCGGGAGCTGCACGTCGTCGTCGGCCAGGGGCAGCTCGACGCCGTGCTCAGCGCGCGGCCGGAGGACCGGCGCGGGTTCATCGAGGAGGCCGCCGGCGTCCTCAAGCACCGCAAGCGCAAGGAGAAGGCGCTCCGCAAGCTCGACGCCATGTCGGCCAACCTCACCCGGCTGCAGGACCTCACCGCCGAGCTGCGCCGCCAGCTCAAGCCGCTCGGCCGTCAGGCGGAGGTCGCCCGCCGGGCTGCCCAGGTGCAGGCCGACCTGCGCGACGCGCGGCTGCGGCTGCTCGCCGACGACCTGCTCCAGCTCCGGGCCGCGCTCGACGCCGAGGTGCGCGACGAGACGGCCGTGCGCGACCGCCGGGCCCTGGTCGAGCAGGAGCTCAAGGCGGCCAAGGACCGGGAGGCCGCGCTCGAGACGGCCGCCGCCCCCCAGGCCGCGGCGCTGCAGCGCTCGCAGGAGACGTGGTACCGCCTGTCCGCGCTCGAGGAGCGCCTGCGCGGCACGGCGACGCTGGCCGCCGAGCGGCACCGCCACCTCACCGCGGCGTTGCCCGAGGAGGCCCGGCAGGGGCGCGACCCGGAGCAGATCGAGCGGGAGGCCGCCTCGGTACGCGAGCAGGAGGCCGCCCTGGCCGTGCAGCTCGCGGCGGACGCGGAGCGGCTGAAGGACGCGGTGACGCGGCGCACCGACGCCGAGGGCGCGCACGCTGCGGAGGAGAAGGCGCTGGTCGCCGCGGTGCGCGCTGTCGCGGACCGGCGCGAGGGCCTGGCTCGGCTGACCGGTCAGGTCGGCGCGCTGCGCTCCCGGGCGCAGGCCGCCGAGGCCGAGCTCGGCCGCCTCGCGATCGCGCTGGACGAGGCGCAGGCGCGCGTCGAGCGGGCGCGGGCCGACCTCGAGGCGCTGCAGGCCGAGGCCGGTGGCCTGGACGAGGGGGAGGTCGACCTCGACGAGCGGCACGAGAGCGCCGCCCTGGGCCTGTCTGCTGCGTCGGCCCGGCTCGAGGCGCTGCAGGCCGAGGAGCGCGAGGCCGAGCGGGAGCGCAGCACCTGGGCAGCCCGCCGCGACGCCCTCTCGCTCTCGCTGGCCCGCAAGGACGGCTCCGGCGCGCTGCTGGACGCGGCGCTGCCCGGCGTGCTCGGCACGGTCGCCGCGCTGGTCCACGTGCAGGCCGGCTCGGAGCAGGCCGTGGCCGCCGCGCTGGGTGCCGTGGCGGACGCTGTCGCCGTCGCCTCGCCCGCCGATGCGGCTCAGGCGCTGGCCCGCCTCAAGACCGACGACGCCGGGCGCGCCGGCCTGCTCGTGGGCGGTGCGGCGTACGACGACGAGGCGCCGTGGCCCGCCCTGCCCGAGGGCGCCCGCTGGGCGATCGACCTGGTCGAGGCGCCCGAGACGCTGAAGCCGGCGCTGACCCGGTCGCTCAAGCGGGTCGCCGTCGTCTCCTCGCTGGACGCTGCTGCCGAGCTGGTCGCGCGCGAGCCGGGCGTGCGGGCGGTCACCGCCGAGGGCGACCTGCTCGGCGCGGACTGGGCTGTCGGCGGCTCGGCCAAGGCGCCGTCGCTGCTCGAGGTGCAGGCCGCGGTCGACGAGGCCGCCGCCGCCCACGACGAGGCGCAGCGGCGCCAGGAGCGGCTGCGCTTCGAGGTGCAGGCCGCCCGCGCCGACGTCGAGGCCGCGACCGTCGAGGTGGAGGCCGCGCTCGAGGCGCTGAACTCCTCCGACGCCGCCATGGCCGCGCTGGGGGAGCAGCTGGGGCTGCTGGCCTCCGCCGCCCGCGCCGCCGAGGCCGAGGCCGGACGGCTCGAGCAGGCCCGCGTACGGGCCGAGGAGGCACGCGACAAGGACCTGTCCGGGCTGGCCGAGCTCGAGGAGCGGCTGGCCGCTGCGGAGAACGCGCCCGCCGAGGAGGAGCCGTCCACCGCGCTGCGCGACCGGCTGGCCGCGGCGGCCACCGAGGCGCGGGCTGCCGAGGTCGAGGCACGCCTGGCC
>JAOPWK010000006.1 GCA_025965735.1 Frankiales bacterium | reverse complement strand
GCGCCCGCGCCGGCATCTCGGACCCGGACCGGCCGACCGGCTCGTTCCTGTTCCTGGGCCCGACCGGCGTCGGCAAGACCGAGCTGGCCAAGGCGCTGGCCGAGTTCCTGTTCGACGACGAACGGGCCGTCACCCGCATCGACATGAGCGAGTACGGCGAGAAGCACTCGGTGGCACGCCTCGTCGGCGCCCCGCCCGGCTACGTCGGCTACGAGTCCGGCGGTCAGCTGACCGAGGCGGTGCGCCGCCGGCCGTACGCGGTGGTGCTGCTCGACGAGGTCGAGAAGGCGCACCCGGACGTGTTCGACGTGCTGCTGCAGGTGCTCGACGACGGCCGGCTGACCGACGGCCAGGGCCGCACCGTGGACTTCCGCAACACCATCCTGGTGCTGACCAGCAACCTCGGCAGCGCCTACGTCAGCGACCCGCTCCTGAACGCCGACCAGCGCCGGGACAAGGTCATGGACGTGGTGCGCGCGTCGTTCAAGCCGGAGTTCCTGAACCGGCTCGACGAGGTCGTCGTCTTCGACGCGCTCGGCACCGAGGAGCTGTCGCGGATCGTCGACCTGCAGATCGCCTCGCTCTCGCGGCGCCTGCAGGACCGCCGGCTGACGCTGACGGTCACTGACGCCGCACGGGACTGGCTGACGCTCACCGGCTACGACCCGGCCTACGGCGCCCGGCCGCTGCGCCGCCTGGTGCAGAAGGCGATCGGCGACACGCTCGCTCGGGCGCTGCTCGCCGGCGAGGTGCGGGACGGTGACGAGGTGGTCGTGGACCGCAACGACGCGGGGGACGGGCTGACGGTCGCCCCGGCGGTTCGCGCAGAGGTCTAGCCGGCCGTGGGGCGGGCCAGGCCGGCCGAGGTCGCCCGGTCCGCCCGCTCTCGGCGCGACGTCAGGGTGGCGGTCGTCCCGGCGGTCCAGTGCTGGCGAGGTCGGCCAGCCAGGGGACGTGCAGGTCGTGGAGGTCGATCTTCCCGAGGTGCCACAGGACGTGGTGCCTGCGGCAGAGCAGGACCAGGTTGTGCAGCGCGTGCGCGCCTCCGTCGGCGCGGGCGGTCAGGTGGTGCGCGTCGCACATCGCCGGCGGCCGCGTGCAGCCCATCGCGGCGCAGCCGAGGTCGCGGGCCGCGAGGGCGCGGCGCTGCGCCTTGGTGACGTGCTCGGTGACCTGCTCCATCCCGGTCACCTGGCCGACTCCGTTGAGCAGGACCCGGGTAATCCGGGCGTCGCACAGGACCGTCTCGATGCGGGCGCGGGTCTGCGGGCCGGTCCACGCCGCGACGGCGCAGGCGTGCTCGGCAGGCACCGCGCGCGAGGCGTCGCGCGGGCGCGGGACGGCTGCGGCCACCAGGTCGGCGTAGGTCGGCGGCTGGTGGGCCGGGCAGCGCCGGCAGTCGGCGCAGTCGTGCTTGCCGGCGCGGCGGGCGGCCCAGTCCGCCGGCAGGACGTAGCTCAGCTGCGGCCGGAAGCCACCGGCGTCGGGCAGCTCCCCGTGCCGCAGGACCTGCTCGCAGACCTCGGTCAGCGCATCAGCCCGGCGCTGCGCCGCCGACCGCTGGTCCTGATCGCCCTGCCGGCGGGCCAGCGGCTCCAGGCAGCTCAGGACGGTCTCGGCGTCACCGGCCGGGAGCAGGAAGCTGCCCCACACGCTGCCGTCGGACTGGCTGCGGGTCTTGAGGTAGCGGGCTGCGGAGGCGTCCCTCTCCTGCTCGTCCAGGACCGGCTCGACCCACGTCGCGAGCTGGTGCCGCACCCAGGCCGCGAGCTGCGTGGGGTCCATCCGCCGGGCGACCTCGATCAGCCCGGGTTCGGCCTCGGCCAGCGCCTGCGCCGGGATCCGGCCGACCAGCCGGGTCAGCACCTCCGCCCGCACGAACGGCACCGTCCCGTCCAGCACCGACGCCGCCACCCGCGGCAGGCCCGCCTGCAACGCGCCGGCCACCCGCAGCATCCGCCCGGCCGCCGATGCGCTGTCACCGGACGCCTCGGCCACCCAACCCGGCAGCGGGCGGGGCTTCCCGTCGTCGGTCGGCAGCAAGCCGCCGGTGCGGCACTGCAGCTCGGCCAGCACCGTCGCGCCGAACCCGGTCAGCCGCTGCACCTGCGGCGCCAGCTCGACGTACCGCTCCTGCAGCTCAGCGACGGTCAGCACCGACAGGTCCTCACCCACCACGGCATCCACCGCCGAGACGAGAGCCGCTGCTGCCATGACACGAACCTAGAACCGACCTCCGACAGTTCTGGGCGCGAAAGAGCCTTGTGCACAGGGGCTTTCAGCGGATCTCGCGCAGCCCCGGCTCCACCAGCACGACGCCTTCGCCGTACCGCTCGTCCAGCGCACGCTGCTGCTCCTCGGTGACGGCGAAGGCGCCGACCCTGACGCGGTTCTCGACCTCCATCACCCCTCCTGAGCGGACGTCCAGACCGAGCTCTCGACCAGTGCGGTCGAGCACCTCCGCCTGGATGGCTGCAGCTCCGCCAGGCTGCGGCCGTGCTCCACCACGCACAGCGGTCCGCTCCAGGTCGTGCGCGCCCGCTCCTCGTGCCGGTCCAGGTCGCCGGTGAACGCTAGCGTCAGGGTCGAGCCGTCGATCCAGGCGCCGGCGTAGTCACGCTCCGCCTGCGCGGTGCTGATGGTGCGCTCGAGGTACTCCTGCGCGATGCCGCCGACGCCCCCGGTGGAGGGCTCGTCGCAGCCGGCGCGGATCGGCTCCTGCTCCCCGGCCCGCGGCGGCGCTGGAGCGGACGCCTCTGTCACCGTCAGCGACGTGCCGTCCCAGCGACCGACGAGGGAGTACTCGCCCCACGTCGTGCCGTTCGCGCTGTCCTCCCCCCCGACGGCCGCCCAGTCCCAGCCGACCAGCGGGATGCCGCCGCACTGCGGCGGGAGCGACTGCGCGACGTCGAAGCACAGCTCGGGCCCGTGCTCCGGGCTCTGCAGCACCGTCCCGGTGCCGGTGTGCAGCGCCTCGCGCGTGGCCACCGATTCCGGCGCGCCGCAGCCGGCGAGCAGCAGGGGCAGCAGCAGCAGGAGGCGCACGCCGGTAGGACCCCCGCGGAGACGCGACGGTTCCCTGGCTAGCCTCCGCGCCATGACCACCGCACTCGTCACCGGCGCGACCGCCGGCATCGGCGCCGCCTTCGCCCGCCAGCTCGCCGGACGCGGGCACGACCTCGTGCTCGTGGCCCGCAGCGCCGACCGGCTGGAGAGCGCGGCGCAGCAGCTGCGGTCGTACGGCGTGCAGGTCGAGGTGCTGCCGGCCGACCTGGCGGACGACGCCGGGTGCGCGCAGGTGGAGGCCCGCTGCGCGCAGGGCATCGACGTGCTGGTCAACAACGCGGGGCTCGGCACCAAGGGGGAGTTCCACGAGGTCGACCTCGACCACGAGGAGCACATGCTGCGGGTCAACGTCCGCGCGGTGATGCGGCTGACGCACGCGGCGCTGCCGTCGATGGTCGCCCGCGCGAGCGGCGCCGTCGTCAACGTCAGCAGCGTCGCGGGGTTCGCGCCGGGCGCCCGTGCCGTGACCTACAGCGCGAGCAAGGCCTACGTGACGAACTTCAGCGAGTCGCTGCACCTGCAGTACGCCGAGCGCGGCGTGAAGGTGCTCGCGCTGTGCCCCGGCTTCACCCGCACGGAGTTTCACAGCCGCGCCGACATGGACATCAGCGGGATCCCCGAGCGCATGTGGCTGGACGCCGAGCAGGTCGTCGCCACCGCGCTGTCCGACCTGGACAAGGGGAGGTCGCTGAGCGTGCCGGGCGCGCAGTACAAGGCGATCGTCGGCGCCACCCGCGTCATCCCGCCGAGCGTGCAGCGCACCGTCCTGCGCGGCCTGCAGACCCGCTTCCCGGGCCGCAAGCCCTGAGCGAACGCACTGGACCTCGCCGGGCCTGACGGAGCAGGGTCACCGGCATGAGGCTGCTGGTGCTGGGCGGGACGCGGTTCGTCGGTCGTGCGGTCGTCGAGGAGGCGCTCGCCCGGGGCTGGCAGGTCGACGCCGTGCACCGCGGCGTCACCGGCGCGCTGCCGGAGGGCGCGCACGACCTGATCGGCGACCGGACGGATCGCGAGCAGCTCGCACGGGCGCTCGGCGACGGGACGTGGGACGCCGTGCTGGACACCTGGGCCACGGCGCCTCGCGTCGCGCGCACGGCAGCGGAGGTCCTGCAGGGGCGCGTCACGAGAGCCGCGTACGTGAGCAGCCGCAGTGTCTACGTCTCCATGCAGGCAGGTCGGGGCGAGGACGCGCAGGTGGTGGACGGCGACCCCGACGCGGACGCGACGGACTACGCCGCCGACAAGCGCGGCGGCGAGCTGGCCTGGCTGCACGCGTTCCCGGACGTGCTGCTGCTGCGTGCCGGCCTGATCCTCGGGCCGCACGAGGACGTCGCGCGGCTGCCCTGGTGGCTGGACCGGATCGCCCGCGGCGGCCGCGTCGTGGCGCCCGGCCGCCCGGAGCGCGGCCTGCAGTACGTCGACGTGCGCGACCTCGCCCGCTTCTCGCTGGACGCCCTGGAGCAGGGACTGACCGGTCCGTACAACATCACCAGCGCGCCGGCGCATGCGACGACGCTGGAGCTGCTGGAGGCGTGCGTCGAGGTGACCGGCAGCGACGCGGAGCTGGTGTGGGTCGACGAGGCGGACCTCGCTGCGGCGGGCGTGCAGCCGTGGACGCAGCTCCCGTGCTGGGTCCCGGAGACGGGCGAGGACGCCGGTGTCTTCGAGGGCGACACGAGCAGGGCGCTGGCGGCCGGGCTGGTGGTGCGGCCGGTCGAGGAGACGGTCGCAGACACCTGGGCGTGGGTGCAGGAAGCAGGCGTGCCGAAGGGCCGGCCGGGCATGGAGCCGGGGCTGCCCGTGGAGCTGGAGCGCGCCCTGCTGCAATAGGGCCCATGACCGACCGCGATGCCCTGCTGTCCCTCGTCCGTGAGCTCGCCATCGTGCACGGGAAGGTGACGCTGTCCTCGGGCCGCGAGGCCGACTACTACGTCGACCTGCGGCGCATCACGCTGTCCGGCCGGGCCGCCCCGCTCGTCGGCCAGGTGATGCTCGAGCTCACCAGCGACCTGGAGTACGACGCCGTCGGTGGCCTCACCATGGGCGCCGACCCCGTCGCGGGGGCGATGCTGCACGCCGCGGCCGCGCAGGGCCGGCAGCTGGACGCGTTCGTCGTGCGCAAGGAGGCCAAGGCGCACGGCCTGCAGCGCCGCGTCGAGGGCCCGGACATCGCCGGCCGCCGGGTTCTCGTCCTGGAGGACACCTCCACCACCGGCGGCTCGCCGCTCACCGCCCTGCAGGCGGTGCGCGAGGCCGGCGCCACGGCGGTGGGCGTCGCGGTCATCGCCGACCGGGCCACCGGCGCCGCCGAGAAGATCGAGGCCGAGGGCGTGCCCTACCGCTTCGCCTACTCGCTCGAGGACCTCGGGCTGTCCTAGCGGACGTCCATCGTCGCGACCGCCTGCGCGTCGGCGTCGTACGCGGTGGCTTCCTGCACGCGCGCGCCCGAGGGCACCGCCACCCACCACACCGGGCGCGGGAAGCCCTGGGGCGAGGTGGTCGACGCCTCGACCTCCGAGCCGTCCTCGAGCTGGACGACCACCCGAACCACGTCGGTGCCGAGGACGCCGGCCATGACCTCGTCGTCGTCCACGCGCACCGACGCCTGACCCGGCACGGTCGTGTAGGCGAAGGCGCCGACCCGCCCTTTGCCGACGAAACCCCCGCACGACTGGTTCTGCGCGGCGCGGACGCTGGCCGTGCACCAGCTGATGCCCTTGAAGAAGGTGACCACCTCGCCGCCGTTGAGCTCCGCCAGCGTCGCGACGGCCGAGGTGGCCTCCGGGAAGCGCGGGTCGGCCGGCGAGACGGCCACCCGGTCCACCCGCTCGCCGCCGCCGAGCAGCCCCGGCAGCATCAGGCCCGCGCACGCCAGCGCGACGGCCGACAGCGCGGCCACGCCG
>JAOPWK010000329.1 GCA_025965735.1 Frankiales bacterium | reverse complement strand
CCGGCGCCCGCTCCCGAGCCGGTCCTGGTCGCCGAGTCCCGGCCCGAGCCGGTCCTGCGCGTGCCCGCCCACGTCGCCGGGATCCCGGACCGGATGCCCCCGCGCCCGATGCCGCTGGCTGCCCCCGCGGCCCGCTACGACGAGCTGCCGGCCGCCCGCGGCGCGCAGGGCGAGTCGTGGTCGCCGGTGCCCGTGCCGACGCCCACGTACCTGTCCGCGCCGACCGCGCCGCGACGTGTCGTGGACCTCACCTCGCCCGGCGCCTACGCCGACGGCCTCGCCGACGCCGAGCGTGAGCTGGGCATCGTGGACGAGGGTCCGGAGCTGGACGAGATCCTCGAGCGCCGTCGCGCCGTCAACGACTGGTAGAGCGCGCCCCTGCTAGCCTTTCGCCCCGCGGGGCTGTGGCGCAGTCCGGTAGCGCACCTCGTTCGCATCGAGGGGGTCAGGGGTTCGAATCCCCTCAGCTCCACCCGCACGAAGAAGGCCCCGACCCCCGCAGGGACGGGGCCTTCTCTCGTCGGTTCAGATCCAGCTGGTGAACCACATCCGGGCCTGCCAGTCCCCGTACGGCAGCGTCTGCGCGGCGAGCACCGGGTAGAGGTAGGCGAAGTTGAGGACGACGATCGCGACGTAGATGCCGAGCCCTGTCGCGGCAGCCGTCCGGCGGCTCGAGGAGGCGCCGCGACCGCCGAGCAGCCAGCCTGCGACCAGGGTGATCCCGAGGCACATGAACGGGACAGCGGGCAGCGCGTAGAACAGGAACATCGTGCGGCCGTCGAGGTCGTCGCGGACCCACGGCACGATCGCGGTGAGGATCATCGCCAGGACGGCGGCAGGTCGCCAGTCGCGCTTGGCCAGCCACAGCCACAGCAGCAGCAGCAGCACCGGGATCGTCGCCCACCAGATGGCCGGTGTGCCGATCGCGAGGACCTCGCGCGAGCAGCTCTCGACCTCGCAGCCGTAGTCGCCGAGCCCGATCCCGGCCGGGTAGTAGTACGACACGGGGCGGGCCAGCAGCAGCCAGCCGGCCGGGTGCGACTGGTACGGGTGCTTGGCGCGCAGGTCGTCGTGGAAGTTGAACTGCGCCACGTGGTAGTGCCACCACGACCTCAGGCCGTCCGGGACCAGGCCGGTCAGGCCGCTGGCCGGGTTGCTGTCCGCCCAGTTGCGGTCCCAGGCGAGCTGGTCGGCGGAGCTGCTCGCGAACCAGCCGAACCACGACAGGACGTAGACCGCCGCCGGCAGGACCAGCAGCGTCAGCAGGACCAGGTAGCCGCTACGCACCACCGTGGACCGCACGGGCGAGCGGACGCCGGCGGTGCGGCGTGCGCCGACCTCCCAGGCGAAGGCCAGCAGGACCAGCACGACGACGTAGTAGAGGCCGCTCCACTTGGTCGCGATCGCCGCGCCGAGGCACACGCCGGCGGCGATCCGCCACGGCCGCCAACCCAGAGCGGGTCCCCAGCCACCGAGGTCGTCGTCGTCGGTCACGGCCAGCCGACGCCGCACCGCGTCCCGGTCCGCCACGAGGCAGGCGAAGGCGAACAGGATCCACATCGCCAGGAAGACGTCGAGCATCGCGACCCGGCTCTGCACGAAGTGCAGCCCGTCCAGGGCCAGCAGCAGACCTGCAGTGCAGGCCAGCAGGGTGGAGCCGGTCATCCGACGGGCGACGCGGACCAGGACGACGACCATCAGCGTCCCGGCGACGGCGGCGGCGACGCGCCAGCCGAACTCGTTCACGCCGAACAGGCGCATCCCCAGGCCGATCGCCCACTTGCCCAGCGGCGGGTGGACGATGAAGCCGGCCTGCCCGTTGGGGATGCACTGCGACTGGATCGTCTGGTCCTCGGGCGTGTTGCCCTCGGTCCCGGCCTCGACGCCGAACCGGAAGAGGTTCTGCGCGTCGCAGGCGTAGTAGATCTCGTCGAAGATGCGGCCGCGCGGGATGTCGAGCCGGACCAGGCGCAGGACTCCGGCGAGCAGGCCGATGGCCAGCGTGGCCAGCCAGCCGCCGCGGCCGTCGGTGGGCGGGAGGATGCGTGTGCGCCAGTCACTGGCCGGCAGCTGCACACGTCGGGTGGTGGTCGCGGTCACGCGCGGAGCCTACGGAACCGGCACCCGGCGTCCCGTCACCTCCGGAGGGACTGCGCGTTGTCCACCGCGTGATCCGCCTCCCCGCCCGTACGGCCGCCTGCGCGGCCCTGCTCGGACTGCTCGCGACCGGCACGGCCTCGACCGCCGGCACCTTGCGGCCCGTCGACCGTGTGGAGCAGGTGGTGATCGCGCCCGGCGACGAGGTGCACCGGGCGGCGCGCCTGGCTGCGGCGCAGTCGATGCTCTCGCTGGACACCGGTGAGCAGCCGAACCCGGTCGTGCCGGGGGACGACAAGAGAGCAGCCTGCCCGCCCGACCGCTGCCGCGACCACGTGGTGCCGGTCCCGACCGGTGTGAACGTGACCTCCTCCAAGACCCGTGTCATCGTCCCGCCCGGGTACGCCAAGAGCGGTCGCCGCTACCCCGTCCTCTACTTCTTCAACGGCGCCCTGAGCGCCTACGACCAGTGGACGCGGAGCACCAACGTCGTCGAGCTGTCCAAGCGGCACCCGGCGATCTACGTCTTCCCCGAGGGCGGCTACAAGAGCGAGGCCGGCTTCTTCAGCGACTGGTACGACGGCTCCTACCAGTGGGAGACCTTCCACACCCAGGTGCTCGTCCCGTGGATCGACCGCACGTACCGCACGCTGCCGGGCGCGCGCGCCGCCATCGGCGCGTCGATGGGCAGCGTCGGGGCCCTGGGCTACGCCGCCCGGCACCCGGGCCTGTTCCAGTCGGTCACGACCATCTCCGGCTTCGTGGACACGCAGCAGGCAGCGGCCAGCGCGCTGCCGCAGGAGCTGAAGGAGGAGCTGGGCCTGCCCGAGGCGCAGCTGTCGCGGATCTGGGGCAACCCGGTGCTGCAGGCCGGGAACTGGGCGCGCCACAACCCGACCGCGCTGGCGGCGCGCCTGCGCGGGACGCACCTCCTGATCACCAGCGGGACCGGTTACGCCAGCTCGTCCTCAGCGGTCCACAGCGGGAGCATGGAGCAGACGGTGTGGACCAACCACCGGACGTTCCTCACGGCACTGACAGCCGCGGGAGTCGACTACGGCGCCCGGTTCCACCGCGGTGGGGTCCACACCTGGAGGTGGTTCGTGGCCGACCTGGAGTGGGCGCTGCCGCAGGTCATGGAGGCGCTGCCCGCCTCGCGCTGAGGCAGCAGGCACACTCGCGGCATGCCCCTCGTCCTGGCCGGCGCGCCGATCGGCCAGAGCGAGGACGCCAGCCCCCGGCTCGTCGCCGCGCTCGCCTCGGCCGAGGTGGTCGCGGCGGAGGACACGCGCCGGCTGCACCGCCTCTGCGCCGACCTCGGCGTCGAGCTCTCGGGGCGGGTCGTCAGCTACTTCGAGGGCAACGAGGCGCAGCGCACCCCTCAGCTGCTCGACGCCCTGCGTGCCGGCCAGCGCGTCGTGCTGGTCACCGACGCCGGGATGCCGACCGTCTCCGACCCCGGCTACCGGCTGGTGGTCGCCGCCGCGGCCGAGGACCTGCCCGTCACCTGCGTCCCGGGACCCTCCGCGGTGACCACCGCCCTCGCCGTGAGCGGCCTGCCCACCGACCGCTTCTGCTTCGAGGGCTTCCTGCCCCGCAAGCCCGGCGAGCGCAAGGCCCGCCTGGCTGCCCTCCAGGCCGAGACCCGCACCTGCGTCCTGTTCGAGGCCCCCCACCGCCTCGCCGACGCCCTCGCCGACATGGCCTCCGTCCTCGGCGGCTCCCGCCGCGCCGTCGTCTGCCGCGAGCTCACCAAGACCTACGAGGAGATCGTTCGCGGCACCCTCGACGACCTCCTGGCCTGGGCCCAGCCCGGCGTGAGAGGCGAAGTGACCCTGGTCCTCGCCGGCGCAGACGAGCGCACCGAGGACCTCACCCCCGACGACCTCGTCCGCCAGGTCGCAGTCCGCGAGGCCGCAGGTCTCACCCGCAAAGAAGCCCTGGCGGCGGTGGCGTCCGAGACCGGCCTGCCGAAGCGGGACGTGTACGACGCCATGGTGAGCGCCAAGCAGCCGGGCCGGAGCGGGACGTCGTAGGACCGTAGGAGGGCGCGAGGAACGAGCGCCCAGGTCCAAGCCGTCGTTGCGCAGGCCCGGCACCTCGGACGCGCTCACTAGGGTGAGGTCATGTCCCGCGTCCTCACGGCAGTCGCCTGGCCGTACGCCAATGGCCCGAGGCACATCGGCCACGTCGCCGGTTTCGGCGTCCCCAGCGACGTCTTCTCCCGGTACTCCCGGATGGCGGGCAAGCAGGTCCTCATGGTCAGCGGGACCGATGAGCACGGCACGCCGATCCAGGTGCAGGCCGACCGCGAGGGCGTCACCGCGCGGGAGCTCGCCGACCGCTACAACCGCGTCATCGCCGAGGACCTGCAGGGGCTCGGCCTGTCGTACGACCTGTTCACCCGCACCACGACGCGCAACCACTACGCCGTCGTGCAGACGCTGTTCACCGCGATGCACGAGAACGGCTACGTCGTCGAGCGCTCGCAGCTGTCCGCGATCGACCCGTCGACCGGGCGCGGGCTGCCCGACCGCTACGTCGAGGGCACCTGCCCGATCTGCTCGTACGACGGTGCGCGCGGCGACCAGTGCGACAACTGCGGCAACCAGCTCGACCCGCAGGACCTCATCAACCCGCGGAGCAAGATCGACGGCAAGCCGCCGAAGTTCGTGGAGAGCGCGCAGTTCTTCCTCGAGCTGCCGGCGTTCGCCGAGGCGCTGGGCAGCTGGCTGCAGACCCGGCAGGGCTGGCGCCCGAACGTCCTGAAGTTCAGCGAGAACCTGCTGCACGACCTCAAGCCGCGCGCCATCACGCGCGACCTGGACTGGGGCGTGCCGATCCCGCTGCCGGCCTGGCAGGACCGCACCGACAAGCGCATCTACGTGTGGTTCGACGCGGTCATCGGCTACCTGTCGGCCTCCGTCGAGTGGGCCCGCCGCACCGGCGACGCTGACGCGTGGCGGCCGTACTGGGACGGCAGCGCCGACGCCCGCTACTTCATGGGCAAGGACAACGTCGTCTTCCACTCGGTCATCTGGCCGGCGATCCTGCTGGGCGCGAGCGGCAGGCCCGCCGGCAAGCCCGGGCCGCTGGGAGAGCTGTCGCTGCCGACGGAGGTGGTGAGCAGCGAGTTCCTCACCATGGAGGGCCGCAAGTTCTCCAGCAGCCGCTCCGTCGTCATCTACGTGCGCGACGTGCTTGAGCGGTACGGCGCCGACGCGCTGCGCTACTACCTGTCCGTCGCGGGACCGGAGACGAGCGACACCGACTTCACCTGGGAGCAGTTCGTCACCCGCAACAACACCGAGCTGGTGGCCGGCTGGGGCAACCTCGTGAACCGGTCGCTGTCGCTGGTGCACAAGAACCTCGGGGCGATCCCGGCGCCCGGAGAGCTGACCGGCGAGGACCACGCGGCGCTCGCGCAGTCGAAGGCCGGCTTCGCCTCCGTCGGCGCCCACCTGGAGCGCTCGCAGCAGAAGGCGGCCATCACCGAGGCGATGCGCGTCGTCGGCGAGGCGAACAAGTACCTGTCCGACCAGGCGCCGTGGAAGCTCAAGGACGACCCGCGCCGGCGGGACAGCGTGCTGCACGTCGCCCTGCAGCTGGTCGACGACGCCAAGGCGCTGCTGACGCCGTTCCTGCCGGAGTCGGCCGACGCCGTGGACGCCATGCTCGGCGGCGACCGGCCGTGGGCGGGTCAGCCGGAGCTGCGCGAGGTCGAGGACCTCGACGGCGGGCCCGACTACCCGGTGCTGATGGGCGACTACGACACGGCCGCGGTGTGGGAGTCGCGCCCGATCCGCGTCGGCCAGCCGATCGGCCCGCCGACGCCGCTCTTCAAGAAGCTCGACCCCTCCGTGGTGGACGAGGAGCTGGCCCGCCTCGAGGGGGAGACCTCGGCGTGAGCCGGTCGCACGGCCGCACCGGTGACCCGCCGCCGCTGCCCGAGCCGCTGGCCGTGCCGGTGCTCGACAGCCACGCCCACCTCGACCTCATGGACGTCGACGTGGACGAGGCGCTCGCCGCGGCACGCTCGGTCGGCATCGACGTCGTGGTGCAGGTCGGGGTGGACCTGCCGTCCAGCCGGTGGTCCGCGGACGTCGCGAGCCGCTACGACGACGTGCATGCCGCGGTCGCGCTGCACCCGAACGAGGCCGGGCGCGGCGCCGCCACGGACCAGGCCCTGCGCGAGGTCGAGCAGCTGGCCGCGCTGCCGCAGGTCGTCGCCGTCGGGGAGACCGGGCTCGACCACTTCCGCACCGAGACGCCGGAGGGGCACCGCCTGCAGGAGGAGTCGTTCCGCGCGCACATCGCCATCGCGAAGCGCACCGGGACGGCGCTGGTGATCCACGACCGCGATGCGCACGACGACGTGGTGCGGGTGCTGCTCGACGAGGGTGCGCCCGAGCGGGTCGTCTTCCACTGCTTCTCAGGCGGCGCGGAGCTGGCCAGGACGTGCGCCGAGCACGGCTGGTGGATGAGCTTCGCCGGGCCGGTCACCTTCAAGGCCAACGACGACCTGCGCGAGGCGGTGCAGGTGGCTCCCACCGAGCTGCTGCTCGTCGAGACCGACGCGCCCTTCCTGACCCCGATGCCGTACCGCGGCCGGCCCAACGCGCCCTACCTCGTGCCGCTGACCGTCCGCTCGCTGGCGGCCACCAAGCGGGCCGACCTTGACGAGCTCTGCGCCGCCATCGCGAGCAACGGGCGGCGCGCTTTCGCCCTCTGAGGGCCGAGGGTGAGCGGCTTCACACGTTCGTCATGAGAAACGGGTCTGACCTGCAGGTCTTCCCCCACCGGACGTCGAAGAAGGCGCCGTCAGGAGGGTGCAGCCCCCACCCCGGACTTGGCGGTCCGGGGCGAGCGCCGTACCGTCGTGATCAGAGAAGCCGGGATCGCGATAGATCGTCCTGGTTGCACCGCCCGGCCCGCCCCGACTGGGGACGGGCCCGGATGGGCGTGCAACCCCCGCGTGCCCGGGTCGCACCACGCTTGGAGCACCGTGCCGCACCCCTCCGCCCTCCTGTCCGCTGCCGCCCGCCGGCCGGCGGTCCCGCTCGTCCTCGGCGGCCTGCTGACCGCACTGCTGGCCAGCGGCGTCGCCTGGTCGATGACCGGAAAGACCGCCCTGCTGTCGGTCGACGGCCAGCTGCAGGAGGTGGACTTCCGCGGCGAGACCGTCGGGGACGTCCTGGCCGCCGCAGGCATGGAGGCAGGAGAGCGCGACGTGCTCGTGCCGGCCGCCGGCAGCGAGGTCGAGGACGGCGAGCGCATCGCGCTGCGCCGGGCCCGGCTGCTGACCCTGGTGGTCGACGGCAAGGAGCGCGACGTGTGGGTGACCGCGTCCTCGGTGGACGAGGCGCTGGACCAGATCGGCCTGCGCGACGGCGCGCTGGCGCTGTCGGCGTCCCGCTCCCGCGGCATCCCGCTGGACGGCCTCCGCCTCACCGTGCGGACGCCGAAGGACGTCGTGGTGCGCGTGGGTGCGACGGAGAAGCGGGTCACGACCACGGCGGCCACCGTCCGCGACGCGCTCTTCGCCGCCCGCGTCACGCTGGACGCCGACGACCGCGTCTCCTCGCCCCAGGGCACGCCGGTGACCGACGGCATGGTCCTGCGGGTGATCCGCGTCAGCACGGCACGCGCCGAGGAGACCGTGGCGGTCCCCTTCGCGACCGAGCGCCGCGAGGACGCGAACCTGGTCAAGGGCCAGACCAAGACGCTGCAGGCCGGCAAGGCAGGCGTCGTCCGTCGCACCGTGCAGATCACCTACGCCGACGGCGCGCTGGAGAAGCGCACCGTCCTGTCGAGCACCACCGTCAGCGCTCCGGTGAAGCGCGTGCTGGCCGTCGGCACCAAGGCGCGCCCGGCCGCGCAGACCAGCACCGCCCGTCGCAGCACCGGCGGCGCGGACAGTCTGAACTGGCCGGCGCTCGCACGCTGCGAGTCCGGCGGCAACCCGCGCGCGGTCAGCAGCACCGGCAAGTACCGCGGCCTGTACCAGTTCTCCTACGCCACCTGGAACGGCGTCGGCGGCTCCGGCGACCCGGCCGCGGCCAGCGCGTCCGAGCAGACGTACCGGGCCAAGCTGCTCTACAACCGCTCCGGCGCCGGCCAGTGGCCGCACTGCGGGAAGTACCTGTTCACCTAGGCCGTCGCGTAGACAGGGCGGCATGAGCCTGCTGACCGCGGCGGATGTCCGCTCCCTTGCAACGCGGCTCGACCTGCGCCCGACCAAGACCCTCGGGCAGAACTTCGTCATCGACCCCAACACCGTGCGGCGCCTCGTGCGCACCGCCGGAGTCGGGGTCGAGGACGTCGTGGTGGAGGTCGGCCCGGGTCTCGGCTCGCTGACGCTCGGCCTGCTCGAGGTCGCCACCCGCGTCGTCGCCGTCGAGATCGACCCGACGCTCGCGGGTGAGCTGCCCGCCACCGTCGCCGACCGGCTGCCCGAGCGGGCGGACCGGCTCGAGGTGGTCCTGCAGGACGCGCTGACGCTGACCGGAGTGCCCGGCCCGCCGCCGACGGCCTTCGTCGCGAACCTGCCGTACAACGTGGCGGTCCCCGTGCTGCTGCGGCTGCTCGAGCACCTGCCGTCGCTGCGCACGGGGCTGGTCATGGTGCAGGCCGAGGTCGCCGACCGCCTCGTCGCGCCGCCGGGCAGCCGGACGTACGGCATCCCGTCGGTGAAGGCGCAGTGGTACGCCGACGTGCGTCGGGCCGGCGCCATCGGCCGCAACGTCTTCTGGCCTGCGCCGAACGTCGACTCCGGGCTGGTCGCCTTCACCCGGCGTGAGCCGCCGGTGGGGGACCGGGAGGCGACCTTCGCCGTCGTGGACGCCGCCTTCGCGCAGCGCCGCAAGACGCTGCGGGCCGCGCTGGCCGGCTGGGCCGGATCGGCTGCGGCGGCGGAAGAGCGGCTGCGCGCCGCGGGCATCGACCCAGGTGCGCGGGGGGAGGTCCTCGGTGTCGACGACTTCGCCCGCCTGGCCTCGGCTCCCGTAGCCTGAAGGCCTTCCCCACTGCCCTGGAGCCCGTCCTGCCTGCCCGTCGTGCGCACGAACGCGTCACCGTGCGCGCACCCGCCAAGCTGAACCTGCACCTGTCGGTGGGGCAGAAGCGCGCGGACGGCTTCCACGACCTCAAGACGGTCTTCCAGGCCGTCGGGCTGTACGACGACGTCGAGCTGGTGCGCGCGGACGCCCTCAGCGTCACCGTGTCGGGGGAGGGCGCCGACGAGGTGCCGCTGGACGACACCAACCTCGCCGTGCGCGCCGTCCACCTGATCGCCGACCGCACCGGGAACGACGCCTCGCTGGCCATCAGCATCCGCAAGGGCATCCCGGTCGCGGGCGGTTGCGCCGGCGGCTCGGCGGACGCGGCGGCCGCCCTCGTCGGCTGCGACGCGCTCTGGGGGACCGGCCTGTCCAAGGACGAGCTGGCCGCGCTGGGCGCGAGGCTCGGCAGCGACGTCCCGTTCTCGCTGCACGGCGGCACCGCACTGGGCACGGGCCGCGGCGAGCAGCTGACGCCGGTGCTGGGCCAGGGCTCGTACTCCTGGGTGCTCGCGCTGACCGCCGGCGGCCTGTCGACGCCGGCGGTCTACGGGCAGCTCGACAAGCAGCGCGAGACCGGACCGGTGGGCGTCGTCCGCGACCCCGCGGACGTCCTGTCGGCGCTCCGCCAGGGGGACGCGGTCGCCCTCGGCCGCGCGCTGGGCAACGACCTGCAGTCCGCGGCCGTCGCGCTGAAGCCCGCCCTGCGGCTGCTGCTCGAGACCGGTCGCGACCTGGGCGCGCTGGGCGCGATCGTGTCCGGCTCCGGTCCGACGGTGGCGCTGCTCGCCCGCGACGAGGGCCACGCGGTGGCTCTCGCCGCCTCGCTCGCCGGTCAGGGCGTCTGCTCGGCCGTCCGCCGCGCCGACGGCCCGGTGGCCGGCGCTCGTGTGGTGGAGGCGCGCTGATGGCTGTCAACCTGGTCAACCTCGAGAACGTCACCGTCGCGCACGGCACCCGGCTGCTCATGGACAGCGTCTCGCTCGGCGTCAGCGAGGGCGACCGCATCGGCGTCGTCGGCCGCAACGGCGGCGGCAAGACCACCTTGCTCAAGACGCTCATCAAGGTCGAGGAGCCGCACTCCGGCCGTGTCACGCACACCAGCGGGCTGCGGGTGGGCGTGCTGACGCAGGACGTCCGCGTCGACGTGAGGCTCACGGCGCACCAGGCGATCCTGGGCGCGACGGCCGAGCACACCTGGGCCGGCGACGCCCGCGTGCGCGAGGTCCTCGACGGCCTGGGCCTGCACGACGTCGGGCTCGACAGCGTCGTCTCCACGATGTCCGGCGGGGAGCGCCGCCGGGTCGCGCTGGCCTCGCTGCTGGTCCAGGAGTGGGACCTGCTCGTGCTCGACGAGCCGACCAACCACCTCGACGTCGAAGGCGTCGCGTGGCTGGCGGCGCACCTCAAGCAGCGCAGCCCGCAGCAGGCGCACCTGGTGGTGACCCACGACCGGTGGTTCCTCGACGAGGTGAACAGCACGACGTGGGAGGTGCACGACGGCGTCGTCGACGCCTACGAGGGCGGCTACTCCGCGTACGTCCTCGCCCGCGCCGAGCGCGACCGGATGGCCTCCACCGCCGAGCAGAAGCGCCTGCAGCTGGTGAAGAAGGAGCTCGCCTGGCTGCGTCGTGGCCCGCCCGCGCGCACCAGCAAGCCGCAGTTCCGGATCGACGCGGCCAACGCCCTCATCGCCGACGAGCCGCCGGCGCGCGACGACATCGCCCTGCAGCGGTTCTCGGCCGCCCGCCTCGGCAAGACGGTCTACGAGCTGCACGACGTGTCGCTGGCGTTCGAGAAGCGGGTGCTGTTCGACCACGTCGACTGGAACTTCGGCCCCGGCGACCGTGTCGGCATCGTCGGCGTCAACGGCGCCGGCAAGTCCACGATGCTCAAGATGCTCGTCGGGCAGCAGGAGCCGGACACCGGACGCGTCGTGGTCGGGCAGACCGTGAAGCCGGCCTACCTCTCGCAGGAGGTCGCCGAGCTGGACCCGACGCTGCGCGTGCTCGAGGCCGTGGAGCAGGTCGCGAAGGTCGTCGACCTCGGTGGCGGCAAGACGATCGGCGCCTCGTCGCTGGCCGACCGCTTCGGCTTCACCGGCAACGCGCAGTGGACCCGCGTCGGGGACCTGTCCGGTGGCGAGCGCCGCCGGCTGCAGATCCTGCGCCTGCTCATGGGCGAGCCCAACGTGATCCTGCTCGACGAGCCGACCAACGACCTCGACATCGACACGCTGACCGCGCTCGAGGACCTGCTGGACGGCTGGCCCGGCACGCTGCTGGTCGTCAGCCACGACCGGTACTTCCTCGAGCGGGTCACCACCGTCACCGCCTCGCTGATGGGCGACGGCACGGTCAAGGCGCTGCCGGGCGGCGTCGAGCAGTACCTCGCCGAGCGGGTGCGGGCCGAGCCGGCCTCTGCGCCGAAGAGCAAGGGCGGCGGCGACTCCCGGGCGGCGAAGAAGGAGCTGTCCAAGGTCGAGCGCGAGATCGGCAAGCTCGACAAGCGCGAGCGCGAGCTGCACGCCGAGCTGGCCGAGAAGGCCGCGGACTTCGCCGCGGTGGCCAGGCTGGACGAGGAGCTGCGCACGGTGCAGGCGGAGAAGGCCTCGCTCGAGGACACCTGGCTGGAGCTGTCCGAGGGCCTCTACTAGGCCCCTCGGCGCACCGGCGGCTCGTACAGCTGGCCCGAGACGTCCTGCATCGCAGGCACTCTGGTCGCAGTGCGGCCTGCCTCCTCGACGAGCCGCGCGAAGGTGACGGCGTCGCGCAGGGCGGCGCCGCCGGGGTCGTTGTTCGTGTAGACGTAGGCGTCCTCGTCCTCGTCCCACGTCTCGGCCAGCCGGGCGACCCACGCGCGCAGGACGTGCTCCTCGTACGGCCAGAACGCCTCCCCGCCGCCGTGGTGCAGCCGGAGGTAGCCCCAGTCCGTCGTGCGCCACAGCGGCGCGATCGGCCGGCTGTCGCGGTCGGACCAGACCAGGGCGGCGCGTCGTGCGACGAGCACGTCGCGCAGGTCGGGGTTCCACCAGGAGTCGTGCCGCGGCTCGACCGCGACGCGGGTGCCGGCGGGGAAGCAGGCCAGGCAGCGGTCGAGCGCCTCCACGTCGGACTGCAGGTTCGGCGGCAGCTGCAGCAGCACCGCGCCCAGGCGGTCGCCGAGCGCGGCCACCCGGTCCATCAGCCGGGCGACCGGCTCCTCCGGGTCCCTGAGCCGCTTGATGTGCGAGAGGAAGCGGGAGGCCTTGACGGTCACGACGTAGTCGGCAGGGGTGCGCTCGCGCCACTGCTCGAAGACCTCGCGGGCGGGCAGCCGGTAGAAGCTGTTGTTCACCTCGGTCGTGGCGAAGGCGGCTGCGTGGTGCTCCAGCCACAGCCGCTGCGGCAGCTTCGGCGGGTAGAAGCGCCCGCGCCAGTCGCGGTACTGCCAGCCGGAGGTGCCGACGAGGACAGCCATGCCGGCGGGGTACCCGGTGCGATGTGGATCACCCGTGCGTGGACCGCGCGGACGTGGGTACCTCCGGCGCCACAGGAAACTTCCCCACGCACTACAGGAGACACACGATGGTGGACACCACCGACGGCAACCGCTCGCTCAACCGCACCGTCGCGCTCGGCTTCGGCGTCGTCTACACGCTGGTCGGCCTGGCCGGCTTCCTGGTCAGCGAGAACTTCATCAGCAAGACCGACAACGACCTGCTGGGCTTCCAGGTCAACCACCTGCACAACATCGTCCACCTGCTCATCGGCGTCGCCCTGATCGCGGCGTCGAAGCGGCACGACACGGCGCGCTCGGCGAACCTGGCGATCGGTGCGACGTACCTGCTGCTCGGTGTCCTCGGCCCGGTCATCAACGGCAGCGCGGTCGACATCATCGCGCTGAACGGTGCGGACAACGTCCTGCACCTGCTGTCCGGCGTGCTGCTGCTCGGCGTCGCCCTTCTCGCGGACAAGGACGCGCGCAGCCGCTCGCACGCCTGATCCTGCTCGTCCGACCGGCCCGTCCCCGCGCTGCGGGGGCGGGCCGTCGTGCGTCCTAGGGCTGCCGGGTGCTGCGCAGGACCGGCGCGGTCTCCAGCGCGGACAGGCCGTTCCAGGCCAGGTTGACCAGGTGCGCAGCGACCTCGTCACGGCCGGGCTCGCGGTTGTCGAGCCACCACTGCCCGACCAGCGCGACCTGGCCGACGAGCGCCTGGGAGTAGAGACCGGCCAGGGTCGTCTTGTAGCCGCGGGCGGCGAACTCCGCCGCCAGGATGTGCTCCACCCGGCCGGCGACGTCGCTGATGATGGTGGCGAAGCCGCCGCTGTCCGCGAGCTGCGCCGGCGACTCGCGCACCAGGATGCGGAAGCCGTCGGACTCGTCCTCGACGTAGCTCAGCAGCGCGAGGGTGGCCTGCTCGAGCAGGGCGCGCGGGGAGTCGGCGGTCAGGGCGCCGGTGAAGCGGGTAAGCAGGCGCTGGACCTCGCGGTCGACGACGACGGCGTACAGCCCCTCCTTGCCGCCGAAGTGCTCGTACACGACCGGCTTGGAGACGCCCGCCCGCAGCGCGACCTCCTCGACGGAGGTGCCGTCGAAGCCGCGCTCGGCGAACAGCCGCCGCCCCACGTCGAGCAGCTGCTCGCGCCGCTGCGTGCCCGTCATCCGCACGCGGCGGACGGGCAGGGGTGCAGTCACCCCGGCAGTGTGGCGTGCACGGGCGCTGCTCAGGCGGCGTTCACCGCACGCCGCGCGTCGAGCCGCTCGGGCTTGGGCCAGCGGACGTCGGTCGCCCAGCCCAGCTTCTCGAAGCCGCGGATGCACTCGGCGCTGGTGTCGAACTGCCAGCGGTCCACGCCGTGCCGGGCCGCGGTCGGGTCGGCGTGGTGCAGGTTGTGCCAGCTCTCGCCCATCGAGATGAAGGCCAGCGGCCACACGTTGCGCGACTGGTCGCGCGTCATGAACGGCCGCGTGCCGAAGGCGTGGCAGATCGAGTTGATGGACCAGGTGACGTGGTGCAGCACCGCGACGCGCACCAGGCTGGCCCAGAAGAACGCGGTGGCCGCGCCGTTCCAGAAGCCGTCGCCGACGGCCGCGGCCCAGACGCCGCCGAGCAGCGCCGGCAGGGCCAGGCTGATGAGCACCCAGACCGGGAAGAGCCTGTTCACCCGGTGCACCGCCTTGTCCGCGAGCAGGTCGGGGGCGAAGCGCTTCTGGTCGGTCTGCTCGACGTCGAACAGCCAGCCGACGTGCGCGTGCCACAGGCCCTTGCACAAGGCCCAGAAGCTGGTGCCGTAGCGCCACGGGCTGTGCGGGTCGCCCTCCTTGTCGGAGAACGCGTGGTGGCGCCGGTGGTCGGCGACCCAGCGCGTGACCGGGCCCTCGATGGCCATGGAGCCGGCGACGGCGAGGGCGATGCGCAGCGGCTTCTTCGCCTTGAAGGAGCCGTGCGTGAAGTAGCGGTGGAAGCCCACCGTGATCCCGTGGCCGGTGATGGCGTAGAAGACGGTGCTCAGCACGACGTCGCGCCACGACAGGCCGTTGCCCCAGAGGACGAAGCCGCTGGCGACCACGGCGAGCAGCGGCACGGCGATGAAGGCCGCCAGCGCGACCTGCTCGAGGTGCGCCCAGAGCCGCGTGCGCGGGATGTCCTGCAGCGGGCGGGCCTCGTCCCCCGCGTACTCGATCGTCGTGACGGGGGCGTCGAGGAGCGTCAAAGCAGGATCCTTTTGGACAGGAGGTACGGCTACGCAACCGTAACCTACGGCTCCGTAGGTATGTCCAGTGGCGCTGCCGCTACACCGGCCGCCGCAGCCGCCGGCCGCCGTACATCGCCCCGTCGGCGCGCGCCACCACGGTGGCCGCCGTCTCGCCCTGCACTGCCGTCGCGACCCCCACGCTCACCGAGCCGTGGCCGGCCAGGTCGGCGTTGACGCGCTGGAAGCGCTGCTGCGCGTCGTCCGCGGTGGTCCCGGTCAGCACGCAGAGGAACTCGTCGCCGCCGTACCGGACGACCAGGTCGTACGGCCGCAGCCGCTCGCGCAGCACTGTCCCGACGCGGGCCAGCAGCCGGTCGCCCGCGGCGTGCCCGCCCTCGTCGTTGATCGCCTTGAGGCCGTCCACGTCCACGAAGGCGACCGTCAGCGGCTGGTCCGAGCGGCGGGAGCGCAGCAGCTCGCGCTCGAGCTGCAGCAGTCCGGCGCCGCGCACATAGGCGCCGGTGAGGCTGTCGAGGGAGGCGTCCTCGCGGTCGCGGGCGGAGGCCCCGCGGTCGTCCTGCGCGGTGTCCCGGTCCTCTTCGGCCTGCTCGCGCTCCGCCGCTCCCGAGTCGCGGTCGGCGTGCGCGGTGGTTCGGTCCTTCTCCGCGGCAACCCGCGACGCGGCGCCCGCGTTGCGATCCTGCGAGGCGCGCAGGCGGTCGTCC
>JAOPWK010000297.1 GCA_025965735.1 Frankiales bacterium | reverse complement strand
GCCGACGAGGGTGCTGACGAGGGTGCTGACGAGGTTGCGGCGGCCGGGGGCGGCGGGAGGACGGGCGGCAGCGGGGCGTCGCCCTGCACCGCGTCGGTGGCCGTGCGGGTGGGACCACCGAGCTGCTCCGGCGGCGCCGGGCGCGTCGGCCGGCTCGGCGGGACGGGCGGCGGACCGGTGGGGCCGGGAGGAGTCGCCGGTGCGCCCGCGATCTCGAAGCGGCGCTCGAGCCGCTCCAGGCGCGCCAGCACGGCCGAGCTCTCGTCGGTCGTCGCGGGCAGCAGCACCCGCGCGCAGACCAGCTCGAGCAGCAGCCGCGGCGTCGTCTTGCCGCGCATCTCGACCAGGCCGGCGTGGAAGAGGTCGGCGGCGCGGGACAGCCCGGCTGTGCCCATGGCCACCGCCTGCCGGCCCATCCGCTCGAGCTGGTCGTCGGGGCAGTCGAGCAGGCCCGTCGCACCCGCGTCCGGCACGGCGTCGAGCACGATGAGGTCGCGCAGCCGCTCGAGCACGTCGGTGGCGAAGCGCCGCGGATCGTGGCCGCCCTCCATGACCTGGTCCAGCAGGCCGAACACCGCCGCGGCGTCGTGCGCCGCGAACGCGTCCACGATGCCGTCGAGCAGCGCGTCGGGGGTGACGCCGAGCAGCGCCGCGGCGCCCTCACGGGTGACGCCGTCCGGGCCGGCGGAGGCCAGCACCTGGTCCAGGATCGACAGGCCGTCCCGGGCTGAGCCGGCTGCCGCCCGTACGACCAGGGGGATGACGGTGGGGTCGACCGCGATGCCCTCCTTGGCGGCCACCTCGGTGAGCAGGTCGGTCAGCGCCTTGGGCGACATCAGCCGGAACGGGTAGTGGTGCGTGCGCGACCGGATGGTCTGCAGGACGTTCTCGGGCTCGGTGGTCGCGAAGACGAACTTCACGAAGTCCGGCGGCTCCTCGACCAGCTTCAGCAGCGCGTTGAACGCCGCCGTGGTGACCATGTGGGCTTCGTCGATGATGTAGACCTTGAAGCGGCTGGAGACCGGGGCGAAGAAGGCCCGCTCCCGGAGGTCACGCGCGTCGTCGACGCCGTTGTGCGAGGCCGCGTCGATCTCGATGACGTCGAGCGAGCCGGGGCCGTTCGGGGCCAGCGCGACGCAGGAGTCGCAGGTGCCGCAGGGGTCGGGCGTCGGGCCCTGCGCGCAGTTCAGCGAGCGCGCCATGATCCGGGCGCTGGAGGTCTTGCCGCAGCCGCGCGGCCCGCTGAACAGGTAGGCGTGGCTGATCCGCCCGTTGCTCAGCGCCTGGCGCAGGGGGTCGGTGACGTGCGCCTGCCCCATCACCTCGGCGAAGCTCGCGGGGCGGTACTTGCGGTAGAGCGCCAGGCTCACGCGACCCTCCTCCAGACGTAGAGGACCCCCCGCACACCCGCCCAGAGCCTGCCTGCCCTTGCTGCCTTCCGGCCCTGGGGGGGTTCAGCGGGATGGGCGCCGCACGAGGGGTCTGCCGACGACCCTACCGGTCCGCAACGGGCCCCGTCTCGGCTAGGATCGTCGGCGGAGGATTCGCCTAGTTGGCCTATGGCGCACGCTTGGAAAGCGTGTTGGGGGCAACCCCTCGCGAGTTCGAATCTCGCATCCTCCGCCGCCGCACCGCCACGCCGAGAGCCGCTCCCGCCGAACGGGGGCGGCTCTCGCCGTTCGTCGGACAGGATGGGCCGGTGCCACGGCCCGTCGACCTCACGCGCCGGCTCTCGCGCGGGACGGTGCGCCGGGTGCGGGCCGCGGCACGGGCGGACGGGGCCGACCGCAGCGGCCTGTCGGCGCTCATCACCGTGCACGCGCTGCACGCCGCCGGGGACGCGCTGGTGGCGGTGGCGCTGGCCGGCACGCTGTTCTTCGACGTGCCGCTCGGCGAGGCGCGCACCAGCGTCGGGCTCTACCTGCTGCTGACGATGCTGCCGTTCGCCCTGCTCGTGCCGGTGGCGGGACCGCTGCTCGACCGCTTCCCGCACGGCCGCCGCAACGTGCTCGCCGTGACGACCGGCGGACGCGGGCTGCTGACCTGGGTGATGGCCGGCGCCACCGCCTCGCTCGGCCTGTACCCGCTGGCGCTGGCGGTCCTGGTCCTCTCCAGGGCGTACGGCGTCGCCCGCTGCGCCGCGGTGCCGCGCGTGCGGCCGCCGAGCGTCGGGCTGGTCTCGGCGAACGCGCGCCTGAACGTCGCGGCCGTCGCTGCCGGCGCGGGAGCGGCAGCGATCGGTGCGGGGATCGCGGCCGTCACCTCCTCTGACTGGGTGCTGCGGCTGGCCAGCCTGCTGCTGCTCCTGGGCGGGGTGCTCTCGCTGCGGCTGCCCGGCCACGTGGACGAGCAGCGCGCGGCCGCGACCGAGGGCGCGGTCCGCTTCCGGCTGTCCCGCCTGGCCGTCCAGGTGACCGGGCCGCTGTCGGCGGCGATCGCCCTGCGGGCGCTGGCCGGGCTGCTCACGATCTTCCTGGCGTTCCTGCTGCGTGCCGAGCAGGCCTCAGGCGCGCTGGTCGCCGCCGTGG
>JAOPWK010000293.1 GCA_025965735.1 Frankiales bacterium | reverse complement strand
CGCTTGCCGAGGCCGAGGGTGGCCCGGCCGGCGACGCCCAGGGGGAGCCCGGCCAGCTTCGCGGACCGGGTGACCGCGCGCCGCGGGATGTCGCTCACCGGCTCAGTGTGGCGGTACGGCGGACCGGCTGCCTGCTCGCCGCTCCCGGGTGCCCGGGATGTCCTGGTACGGCAAGGACTGACGAGCGCGCACCCTTGCAGGTTCTGGGCCGAACGGAGCAACCTGCCTGGCCATTCTTGGCCCGCCCGGCTGGTCGCCGATGTCCGTTCTCGGCCGATGCACCTGGTGCACGCCCGCGCACCAGGCGGAACCCCTTGTCCCAGCAGCTCGCCCGACGCAACGGCACCGTCAGCGCGCTCGCTGGCCGCCGGCGTGACGAGGGTGGCCGGCGTGTGGCCGGAGCTCGGTGTGGCGTCGGCCGTCGACGGGCGGCCCGGCCGGTCGAACGGCGTCGGCCAGGCGAACGCGCCGGGACAGGTCGCGAAGCAGGCGCCGGTCGTGCAGGCACCGCCCGTCGAGGCTGCGCCGGTCGCGGCGGCGCCCACGCCGAACGCGGACGCGCCGGGCCAGGTCAAGGACGCCGCGCCGGTGGTGGGGCCGCCGACCGGAACGGCAACGGAGGGCACCTCCACAGGCGCCGAACGTGGGGCCGTCCACCGGCAGCCGAGCGTCCGCAGCAGGCCGAGGCGCCGCTGGGCGTGGACCGTCCTCAGCGCGGAGCAGGTGCCTCTGCCCAGCCGGCTGTGGGTCCACGGGCCCAGGCCCCTGCTCCGGTGACCGGCGCGACCGGGCCGACGCCGGTGCGTGTCGGCCCGGTGGTGCCGGTCGCCGCTGCTCATCGCCGCGGCGGACGCGATGCGAGAAGGTCGTGCACCTGCGACTGGTCCAGGCGGCGTGAGGCGTCAGGCCGACACCGGCAGCACGCACCCGCACTCGGGGTGCACCGGCCAGGTCCGTCGGCGCCAGCGCCAGTCGGGCAGCGCCCGCTCGAGGGTGCCGCCGACGGAGGCGGGGTCGGTCGTGCCGTCCACGAGCGCGAGCACCTGTCCGGCGGCCTGCGCGGCGACAGCCACCGCCAGATGGCTGTCGCAGGCGACGCGGGCCGGGCTCGGGCTCGCCAGCTGCGCCGCGATCGACGGCCAGTCCGGGTCGAGGTCGGTCCGCGTCAGGTCCAGGCAGCGCAAGCAGGCGCTCCGGCCGGGCAGCACGAGGGGCCCGACCACACCCACGGTGTCCCGCACCTCCGCGAGCAGGTGCGGAGTCCCGGGCTCGACGAGGGTCCGGGCCTCCTCGAGCTGCTCCGGGCGCGGCGGAGCCAGCACCACCAGGTCGGGCCGTGCCAGCGGGCCGAGCGCCACCGAGGGTGCGGCGGCGCGCAGCCGCTCGCGCACCGCCTCACCGCGGCTGCGCCCGACGTCCTGCAGGCCGAGCCCACCCACGCCGGCGTTTTGCGCCCCGGCGACCGCCTCGTCGAGGACGTCCACGGTGCCCACGCCCGCCGTCACGAGCAGCTGTGCCAGCGCAGCTCCGACGCGGCCGGCACCCACCACGAGGACCCGCGCCTCCGCACGGTGGCGCGCTGCGGGGATGCCGCCGTCGCCCCGCACCAGCGCGAGCGAGGCCACGTCGGGCCCGAGCCGCTCCCGCTCGGCCCGTGGGAGCGCCGCCAGCGGACCCAGCTCGGCGCCGGCGTCCTCCAGCAGCCCGGCGGAGTCGAGCAGGTCGAGCAGCGCCTCCACCCGGTCGGCCGGGCAGCCGTTGCTGCTGGCCGCCGCCACGACCTGTGCCCGTTCGCGGGTCCCGTCCAGCAGCGGCAGCACCGCCCGCGTGGACGGGTCGAGGCCGGCCAGGACGACCGCCCGACCGGAGCCGCGGCCGAGCTGCAGCGTCTGGGGGTCGCGCCAGAGGCGTCGCGCGGCGGGGTTGAGCACAGGGCGCACGTGGCACCTCCGGGACGGAGCAGGGGGACGGGCACGAGGCTGGCACCTGGCGGTGCGGGTGCCGCTGCTTCGTCCACAGCCCGCACGCCGTCCACAGCGGCTCTGGTCGGCGGACCTCGAGGCCGACGGCGGCGCTACGGCAGCCGTGCCTCCAGCGCCTGCACCTGCGCCGTCGGCCGGTCCCACCTCGGCGCGCAGCTGCACCGCCTCCTGCGCCAGGGGCTCGACCGGACGGCGCAGGACGTCGGCGGTGCCCGCAGAGGGCAGCCCGCTCGCCAGGCGACGCAGGAAGTCAGCCGGCTCTCCTCGGCGCGCAGTGCCCGGACCTGCGTCGCCCCCAGCCGCTGCACCGGCGGGTGGCGAACGAGGTGCGAGGGCGCGCAGGCGCCGGGCCAGGGACATGCGGCGCGCGCTACGGCGCCGCGGGCGCGTTCCCGATGGACCGGCGCGCAACGATGCCCTCATGCCCCGCTGCACCGGACCCCGCGCGTGACGCTCCCACCTCTACCCACCGGCGAGCCCCTGACCGGCCGGCACGTACGCCTGACGCGGCTCACCGAGGGCGACCTGCTGGAGCTGGCGCCGCTGCTGGCCGACCCGGGCATCTACGCGAGCGGCTACGTCATGCACCGCCGCCCGGTGGATGCGGCCGACGGCGTGGCGCTGGGGCGCGAGCGGTTCCTGAACGGGCAGGGGACGAGCCGGCACGCGTACGCAGTGCGCTTGACCGACCGGACCCTCGTCGGGACGTCGTCGCTGCTCGACGCCGATCCGGCGAACGAGCGCATCCACATCGGCGCCACCCTGTACGGCGTCCCGTGGTGGGGGACGGCGGTCAACCCGGAGACCAAGCTGCTGCTGCTCGGTCACTGCTTCGCGCTCGGCTACGGGCGGGTGAAGATCCAGACCGACCTGCTGAACACCCGCAGCCAGGCCGCCATCGCCAGGCTCGGGGCGCAGCGCGAGGGGGTGCTGCGCCGGCACAGGCGTCGCGAGGACGGGACCTTCCGCGACACGGTCGTCTTCAGCGTCCTGCGCGAGGAGTGGCCGCAGGTCCGCGCGTCGCTCGAGGCGCGGCTGCAGGCGTAGGAAGCGGCAGCAGGGGGATCAGCGCCGGATGAGCACCCCGCAGTCGAAGCCGGTCACCGGTCCGTCGCCCGACCTGGCGACCGTCGTCGAGCGGAACATCACCGCACTCACCGAGCGCGGTGCGCGCGAGGCCGCCGAGCGGCCGCTCTCGCACCGCATCGCCGACGCCGTCACCCGCTTCACCGGCAGCCTGACGTTCGTGGGCCTCCACCTGGCGGTCTTCGGCATCTGGGTGCTGGTGAACTCCGGCGCCGTCCCCCTGCCGAAGTGGGACCCCACCTTCGTCATCCTCGCGACCGTCGCCTCGGTCGAGGCGATCTTCCTGTCGACGTTCGTGCTCATCAGCCAGAACCGGATGCAGGCGCTCGCGGACGAGCGGGCAGACCTCGACCTGCAGGTCAGCCTGCTGGCCGAGCACGAGGTCACCCGGCTCATCACGCTGGTTCAGGCCATCGCCGAGAAGATGGGCGTGGACGCGGCGCACGACCCGGAGCTGGCCGAGCTGGCTCAGGACGTGGCTCCGGAGCGCGTCCTGGACGCGATGCACTCCACCCAACCGAAAGGGTGACAACGCGCAGGAGCGGCGTACCTCAACCATGAGGTTGAGCAATGGCCGCTGACGCGCTGTCCCGCGTCTTGTCCGCGCTGGCCGACCCGACGCGGCGCGACATGGTCGCGCGGCTGACCCTGGCACAGCGGCATGGAGACCGGCATCCGCGAGGGCTACGAGCGGCTGGACGACCTGCTCGTCTGAGCCAGCGTCAGCGGGTCCTGCTCCCCGTCGTGGAAGCGGTCGAGCACCTGCGTGAACACCGGCTCGTCCGGTGCGGCCAGCGCGAACAGCGTCATCGACGAGCGCAGCTTCTGCGCGTCGACCGGGCCGAGAACACCTGCCGCGTCGGCGTTCTGGAGCGAGAGCAGCGCCTGGCAGCACTCCCGGAGGCGGGGCCCGAGCACCGGGTGCGCGAGGTACGCCTGCGCCTCCGCGACGCCCGACAGCGCGTAGTGCTGCGCGGTGCTGCTGCGCCCGAGGCCGGCCACCTGCGGGAAGACGAACCACATCCAGTGGCTGGTCTTGCGTCCCGCACGCAGCTCCTGCAGCGCGTCGTCGTACGTCCCGCCGCTGTCCTGCGCGCTCACGAAGCGGCTGAGGTCCATGCCCCAGCATGCGCCCCGGGAGATGCGACAGGGCGGCTCCCGTCCGGGAACCGCCCTGTCGGGTGAAGCGGTCAGGCCTTGCCGAGGATCCGGTTCATCTTGGTGCCGCAGACCGGGCAGAGGCCCTGAGCCATCCGTCGTCCGGACTCGCTCACCTTGACCTCACCGTCGAAGTCGCGCTTCTCCTTGCACTTGACGCAGTACCCGTTGTAGCTCTCGGCCACAGGTCCTCCCAAGGTCGTCCCCGCGGCCGGTCGGCCAGCGAGCCCGCGGCCAGGGTAGACCTCAGGAGGCCTGCAGGCGCGCATCCCGGGGCGCAGCGGTGTCGGGACGCGGGGTGGGGACCAGCCCGGTCGACCCGGCGGTGAGGGTCACCGGGACCGGGTTGACGGCGGCCGGCACCAGGGGCGAGGCCCGCAGCGGTTGGGCGTGAGCGCGCTTCAGGGAGAAGCGGAAGACCGAGCCGGTACCGAGCGTGGAGGCGCACTGCAGCGTCCCGCCCATGGCGCCGGCGAGCTGCCGGGCGATGTAGAGGCCGAGGCCGGTACCGCCGGTGGTCATGCGCATCGGGTCCTCGACGCGGTGGAACTTCTCGAAGACGCGTTCGAGCTGGTCGGCCGGGATGCCGCGGCCGTGGTCGGCGACGTCGACGTACGCCTGCTCGCCCTCCACCGCCAGCGCCACCTGCACCGGGGAGCCGGCGGGGGAGTACTTGAGGGCGTTGCCGATCAGGTTCGTGAGCACCTGGATCACGCGCATCGGGTCGCAGGTGACCGGTACGGGATCGGCCGGCAGGGACAGGTGCACGCGCTCGCCGTCGTGGCCGAAGTCGCCGGCCGCGCGCTGCACCAGCGCGACCAGGTCACCGGACCCGAGGTCGACCTGAGCGGTGGCCGACCCCTCGGTGGCGGAGATGCGGGAGGCCAGCAGCAGGTCCTCGACCAGCCGGGCCAGGTGGTCGCAGCGGTCGCTGATGACGGCCAGGCACTCGTTGCGACGCTCGGGGGTCATGGCGTCGCCGCGGCGGCGGAGCAGGTCGGCGTACCCCTTGATGGGCGTGACCGGCGTGCGCAGCTCGTGCGAGACGGTCGCGATGAAGTCGGCCTTGAGCCGCTCCACCTGCCGCTCGCGGGTGATGTCGTGGACGATGACGACGTCCCGGAGCAGCTCGCCGTCGGCGAAGACACCGGCGTGCGCGCACCGGATCACGCGCTGCTCCCCGTCGTGGCGCCGCAGCGTCAGCTCGACGGTGGCCTGCGGCGCGTCCGGCGTCAGCAGCTCGCGGCCGGCGGTGAACGCGTCGCACTCGGCGCCGTCGGTGTTCGTGGTGCGGACGGTGTCGGACAGCGGCCGCCCCAGCGCCTCTGCCTCGGAGCGCCCGGTCAGCGCCGTGAGGGCCGGGCTCCACAGCTGGACGCTGCCCGCGCCGTCGAGCACGAGGATGCCGTCGGAGGACTGGTCGACGACGGCCTGCAGCTTGCTGGTCTCCTCGGTGAGCCGGCGCAGGTGCGCGGCTCCGCGGAGGGCGACGGCCAGGGCGGACGCCAGCGGCGTGAGCAGCGTCAGCTCGGCCTCCCCGAGCAGGCTCTTCTCGCGGCTGGCCAGCACGAGCGCGCCGAGCGGCTCGCCGTCGGCCTCCAGCGGCGCGACGATCGCCTGCACCCAGCCGTGCGGCAGCGGCCCGGTCAGGACGGCAGCCTCTCCGCCGCGGCTGCCGAGCAGCGCGCGCTCGACGTCGGTCGTCGGGCCCTGGCTGGCACCCGCGCCGCGCTCGTCCGAGGCGGTCAGGCCGCTGTCGTGGCCGGGAGCGACCGAGGGCTCGATCAGCGCGACCGCGACCTCCGCGCCGAAGACCTGGCGGCACTGCGACAGGAACGCCGGCAGCATCTCGTCGGGGTCGACCCGACCGGCCAGGACGTGCGACAGCGCGAGCAGGCGGGCGGAGCGCTGCCGCTGCTCGGAGGACTGCGCCGTGGCGCGGTAGGCGGTGAGCAGCGCGACGGCCGGCACCAGCGAGAAGGGGAGCAGCGACGGTGCTGCTTCGCCGGCGACGACGGCGCCGCCGGTGAGGGCGATGGTCGTGGCTGCCGTGACCAGCGCGAGGCGCGAGCCGTCGACCAGGACCTGTTTGGTCTCGCCCTCGCCCAGCACCTTGAGCACCAGCGCGAGCAGCAGGAGGTTGAGGGCGCAGAAGGCCAGCAGGCCGACGACCATCGCGAGCACCGTGCGGCTGGACAGGCCCTGACCGGGCCCCGACATCGTGTGCACGACAGCGACGAGAAGCCCGGTGCAGGCGGCGAAGTTGGCGATGTTGAAGACGCTCTTCACCGCATCGCGGCGCAGCATCAGCGAGGTGAGCGCGATCGCGGCGATGGGGACCCACAGGGCGTCCCGCGCGGGCAGCAGCAGCACCGCCGCGACGACGGCCGCCTCGTAGAGCGTGAGCTCCTCGGTGGACTCGCCACGGCGCACGGGGACGTAGAGCAGGTCGCCGAACACGGCGAGCAGCAGCATGCCGGCCACGAGGACCAGCGGCGGCAGGTCGCCGAGCAGGTCCCCCAGCGGCACGATCGCGCCCGCGTCGCCGAGCTGCTCGCGCACGAGCAGCTGCAGCCCGAGGCCCAGGAGGGCCACGAGCAGCACGACCTTGCGCAGCGCCGTCACGTCAGTCCTTCCCGGGTACGCCGACGCCCCTCACGCCGAGGGGGCGGGAGGGGCATCGGCAGGAGCAGGGAGCGGGCCTTCACCCGTTCGTGGCTCGAGTGCTGCGGGTCAGGCCCAGTCGCTGGCGGTCCAGCGGCTCGCTGCCCACCGGTGGCCGGCCCAGCGGTGGCCGCTCCAGTCCTCCTCGGCCCAGCGGTGTCCGGCCCAGCGGTGTCCGGCCCAGCGGTGTCCGACCCACTCGTCGTCCGCCCAGCGGTGGCCCGCCCAGCGGTGCCCGGCCCAGAAGCGCATCTCCCACTCGTCGGCGGAGGTCTCCGCGTCGGCCCAGCGGTGGCCGCCCCAGCGGTGGCCGGACCAGCTGTTCGCGCCCCAGCGGTGGCCGGACCAGCTGTTGGCCGCCCAGCGGTGACCGGCGGGTGAGAGGCGCGACCAGGCCTTGTCCGCCGCTTCCCGGTCGTCGTCGAGCAGCGCCTGGAGGAAGTCGTGCCAGGCGGCCTCGTCACCGGCGGGGGGAGGGTCGAAGACGGGTGCCTTCACCTTCGGCGCCTTGGCGGCCAGGGCGTCGGCGACGTCGAGACCGCCGGCGCCGGCAGCGTCGGCGTCCTTGAGGCCCTTCGCCTTGTAGGCGGTGCTGCGCACGATCGCCTTGACCTGGTCCGGACTCAGGTCGTCGTGGTTCTCGAGCATCAGGGCGGCGGAGCCGGCGACCGCGGCGGTGGCGAAGCTGGTGCCGGAGCCGCGGAAGTAGCGGGTACCGACGACAGCCTGCGGATTGTTGTCGTCGACGGTGCTGCCCTCGGCCCGGACCGAGACAACCGACTGGCCGGGGGCGACCAGGTCGGGCTTGGCGACCTTCTGCGGCGCCGGCCCACGCCCGGAGAACGCCGGCACCACGTCGTCGGCCGGTTCGGCGGTGAGCTTCTCGTCCAGCGCGCCGACCGTCAGCAGTGTCGGGTCGCTCCCGGGCGAGGTCACCGAGCCCGCCTTCGGGCCGTCGTTCCCGGTCGGCACCACGACGACGATGCCGGCCGCCCAGAGGCGGTCCAGCGCCAGGGTCAGCGGGTCGATCTGGTACGGCAGCGTGCTGCCGGACGACAGGCTGAGGTTGACGACGTCCGCGCCGCCCGACTGCGCGAGCTGCAGGCCCTTGAGGACCTTCGCCAGGTCGGTGTCGCCCTTGTCGTCAGCGACACGCACGTCGAGGATGGCTGCCTCCGGCGCCACCCCCGCGTACCGCTCGTCGGCCTCGCCGCCACCGGCAGCGATGCCCGCTACGAAGGTGCCGTGGCCGTAGGGGTCGCCCTCCCAGCCCTCCACGACCGGGAGCGCGCGGACGCGCTCCCCGAACTCACCGGACATGGTGTCGATCCCGGTGTCGACGATGGCGATCGTGACGCCCTTGCCCCCAGTGCGGCCCGTCGGCAGCCCGAGGGCCGCACGGATCGCGGTCGCTCCCCGCTCGCCGCTCGCGACGTTCTTGCTGGCCAGCGTCAGCGGGTGGTTCTCGACGACCTGGAAGGAGGGCGCGAGCACGGCGTCGGCCGGCAGTTCCGCGCTGACGCCACCGACCAGCGGGAGGGCGTCACGCACGACGCCGCCGGCGTTGCGGACGGCCTCGGCCACCGCGGCCACGCTCGTACCGGTGGAGGTCACCACCACGTCGATCGTCGCGGCCGACGAGGCAGCGCCGGCTGGGGCGAGCACCGACAAGGAGGTGGCCGCAGCCAGCGCCAGGGCCAGCAGCGGTCCGCGACGTCCGTGAGCGGGTGTCGCGGTGGCGGTGCTTCGGGCGGTGTCCATGGGGGTCCGATCGGTACGGCGTGCGGTGGCCGGTGCGTGGCCTCCGCGGGGGCGGAGCGGTGGCCCTGAGGTGATCGACGGCCCGCAGCACCGGTCCCGCCACCCGTACGGGTGACAAGCACCCGTCGCTAGCCTCGGGTTCCCCCGAGACCTGGAGCGAGCTGTGCCCGAAGCCCTGCGCGTGGAGCGCCCCGACGACGGCGTCGTCCTGCTGACCCTGGCGCTGCCCGACAAGCGCAACGCCATGACAGGTGAGCTCACCGCCGAGTGGGGGGAGGCCGTGGCCGCGCTCAAGGGCGACCGCAGCGTGCGCTGCGTCGTCGTGACCGGGGAGGGCAGGGCCTTCTGCGCTGGCGGCGACGTCAGCTGGCTGGCCTCCGAGCCCGACGCCAGCCCGGCCGACCTGCGCGACCGGATGCTGCCCTTCTACACGACCTGGCTGTCGCTGCGGCAACTCGACATCCCGTCCATCGCGGCCGTCAACGGCGCGGCGGTCGGCGCCGGTGGGTCGCTCGCCCTGTCCTGCGACATCCGGTACGCCGGGGCCTCCGCCACGTTCACCGTCCCCTTCGCCCAGCTCGGCATGGCGGCCGGCATGACCACGACCTACCTGCTGCCCGAGGTCGTGGGCCTGGCGCACGCCCGCGAGCTGCTGCTCACCGGCCGGGTCGTCGACGCGCAGGAGATGCTGCGGCTGGGGCTGTGCAGCGCGGTGTACGACGACGCGGTGCTGGTGGAGAAGGTGCTCGAGCACGCCGCGCAGGTCGCCTCGGGTGCTCCCGTGGCGCAGCGCTTCCACAAGATCGCGCTGGCCGACGGAGGTCACGCGTCCTTCCAGGACGCGCTGCGCTGGGAGGCCCTGGCCCAGCCGGTCACCCTCGCCACCGCCGACCTGCAGGAGGGGCTGAAGGCCCGCGCCGAGAAGCGCAAGGCCGCCTTCACCGGGTCATAGCCGGGTCTCTGCGTCGGCGGGAGCCAGAGCTGTCACCTTCGCCTCGGCGCGAGCAGTGCGCTCCGCCGCACGCGGAGCGGCGGGCCGGAGCCTGTGAGCTGGGCGTCCTGGTCCCAGCGCCGGTCGTACGGCGTCCGGGGACCGGGCCCAGGACGCCACGGAGCCCCCCGGCTTCCAGATCCGTTCGCCTTCCCCTTGCGAACGGGCCCGGAGCGCCGGGGGGCTCCGTGCTGAGGGACGTTAGGAGTGGTGCGGCGACCCCGTCAACGGCCGTCCCCCACACGCTGTGGACAACGCTGTGGACGAGGTGTGCACCTCTGCGCGTGTCCCTGTGGACGCCCCGCCGCCGGTGCTGTGGGCGGGACTGTGGGCAGAGCGGCGGCAACGCCCTGACCTGCAGAAACGGCGTGCACGGGCTGTGGAGAGGAGAAAGTCGGGGGACGTACGACGAGCTGTCGCGGGTGCGGCCGCCGGGTCCCGCTGCGGCGCCCCACGAGCCCCGCTGTCCACATGCTCCGGCCGGCATGACTCGGCCTGGGCAGCGGCCGTCGCGACGCCTGGTGCTCGCGCCCGCGCAGCCGAAGCGAGGTACGGCCGCCGGGCTGCGCGGCAGCCGCAGACATCCGGGCGA
>JAOPWK010000282.1 GCA_025965735.1 Frankiales bacterium | reverse complement strand
CGCAGCTCACCGGCCAGGTCCGCGCCGTAGCGCGCCGTCCCGGCGGGTGCGGCGCAGGAGGCCAGCTCCTGCGGGCGGCCGAGGTGCCAGCCCTGGCCGTGCGTGATGCCCAGGGCGCGGACCGCGTCCACGTGCTCGGCGCTCTCCAGGCCCTCGGCGACCAGCCGGCGGCCGAGGGTCTCGCACAGGCGCACCACGCCCTCGACGATCGCGGCCGTCACCGGGTCGTGCAGCAGGTCGAGCGTGAAGGCGCGGTCCAGCTTGACGACGTCGGCGGGGACGTGGCGCAGCGCGAGCAGCCCCGCGTAGCCGCTGCCGAAGTCGTCGAGCGCGACGTGCACGCCGGCCTCGCGCAGGACCGTCAGCGCGGACAGCTGCACGTCGTCGGAGACCACGGCCTCCTCCGTCACCTCGACCCAGAGGCGGTCGGGCTCCAGGGCGTTGCGCTGCAGCGCGGACAGGATCGCCGCGGGCAGGTCCGGGCGGGACAGCTGGTGCGGGCTGACGTTGATCGAGACGTAGGGGGGCTGCCCGGCGGTGGCCGGCCAGCTCGCCGCGTCGGCCAGCGCCTGGTCGAGCACCCAGTCGGTGGCGGCGGCGGCGAGGTCGCCCTGCATGAGCTCGTCCAGGAAGGCCGCCGGCAGCAGCAGGCCGCGCTGCGGGTGCTGCCAGCGCAGCAGCGCCTCGTAGCCGGAGGTACGGCCGGTGGCCAGCTCCACGAGCGGCTGGTAGAGCAGCCGGAGCTCGCCGTCGGAGACCGCGTGCCGCAGGTCCTCGCGCAGGCGCAGCCGGGCGACGTTCTCGTCCCGCATCTCGGGCGCGAAGAGCTCCCAGCGGCCACGGCCGGCGTCCTTGGCCCGGTAGAGCGCGTTGTCGGCGTCGGCGAGCAGCAGGTCCGGGTCGCTGCCCGGCTCGGACAGCGCGATGCCGATCGAGAGCGAGGGGGTGAGCGGGACCTCGCCGACGGTCACCGGCCGGCAGACGGCGGCGCGCAGCCGCTCGGCGGCCGCGATGGCGCCGGCCGGGCCGTCGCAGCCGGCCAGCACCACGACGAACTCGTCGCCGCCGAGCCGGGCGGCCGTGTCGACGCCGCGCAGCTCGGTGGTCAGGGCCCGGGCGACGTGGACGATCAGCTCGTCGCCGACGGCGTGGCCGTACGTGTCGTTGACGAGCTTGAAGCGGTCGACGTCGCAGAACAGGACCGCGACCCGGCCCGAGGACGCGCGACCCCCCTGGGCGTCGAGCAGCACGCGCAGGTGGTGGGCCAGGCCGGCGCGGTTCCGCAGACCGGTCAGCGGGTCGGTCACCGCCTGCTGGCGCAGCGCGGCGGTCGCCCGCCGCTGGTCGGTGACGTCGAGCAGCTGCACGAGCAGGCGGGGGCCGTCGGGCCCGTCGATCCGCGAGGCCGTCGCGGCGCCCCAGGACTGGCCGCTGGTGTCACGCATGTCGCCGGTGCCCAGCGGGAGGCGGCCCGCCGCCACGAGCAGCGCGCCGAGGCGCACCTGCTCGCGGTCGTCCTCGTGCACGAGGTCCCAGCAGAACAGGCCCGGCAGGTCGGCCCGGTCGCGCCGGACCAGCTCGGCGTACTTCGTGTTGGCCTGCTCGATGCGCCCGTCCAGGGTCAGCAGGGCCATCCCGAGGGGGGCGTCCTCGAACGTGCGCTGGAACAGCTGCGCGCTGTCGGCGACCCGCTTGTGCATGCGGGCCCGCTCGATCGCCAGCGAGGCCATGCCGGCGAAGCGCTCCATCAGCTCGAGCGTGGTGCGGCCGGGGCGGCGGCCGTCGCGGGGCAGGTCGACCGAGAGCACGCCGATCATCTCGCCGCTGGTCGCGCGCAGCGGCGCGAACAGGGCGTCCATCGGGTGCCACTGGTCGGGGTCGTCGCTCACCTCGATGTCAGGGATCCAGGAGAGCAGGCCCTCCAGGTCGTCCTCGTCCAGCCGGCCGTCGACGAAGCGCAGCGGGCCCAGGGCGCTGGAGCGCTCCAGGAGGTCGGCCCACACCTGCAGCGGCTGCGAGGAGCCGGAGAGCGCTTCGAGGATCTCGGGCGGTCCCTTCACCACGGCGACCTCGACGGCCCCGCCCCGCACGATGTTGAGCACAGCCGCGTCGAAGCCCAGGCACTCGACGACGCCGCTGGCGATGGCGTCCAGCGTGTCGTGCAGCTCGACGCTGGAGGCGATGCGGACGGCGACGTCGCTGAGCCGCTCGAGCGCGACCAGCCGTTCGCTCGCCACCGGCTCGTCGTCCCGCGCGCGTCGCGGAGTCGCGAGGTGCAGCTCCGCGGGCAGGGTCATGCTGTGAGGATCGGCTGGTTCCCGCCGGAACCGGACCCTTCACGAGCAAGATCCTCACGCGGGCTCACCCGGGTGGCCCGGAAGGACTAGCCGCGCCGGCCCGCGGGGCGCCCGCCCGGTCGGCCGGTGGCACGCTGGGCAGATGGCCCGGGGCGACACCAAGACCTGCGCAAAGTGCGGTCGCACGATCGAGTGGCGCAAGAAGTGGGAGCGCGACTGGGACGAGGTGCGCTGGTGCTCCGACGCCTGCAGCCGGACCGGGGTCAGCGAGACGGACCGGGCGCTGGAGCGGACCGTGCTGCAGCTGCTGGAGCGACGGGCAGGCAGCGCGACGATCTGCCCTTCCGAGGTCGCGCGGGCGGTCGGCGGGGAGGACTGGTGGCCGCTGATGGAGCCCGCCCGCGCCGCCGCACGGCGGCTGGTGGCCAGCGGCGACGTGGAGGTCGTGCAGGGGGGAGCGGTCGTGGACCCGTCGACGGCCAAGGGACCGATCCGGATCCGACGGGTCCGCTAGGTCCTGCGGGCCAGCCGCGCCCTGAACAGCGAGTGGACGTTCGGCGGGTCCTCGTCGTCCTCGGGCAGCACCGCCGGCAGCGGCTTCTGCGGCAGTGCGGGGGCGCCGGCGGCGTAGCGGTCGAAGGCCTCGCGCTCGGCGTCCAGCAGCGTGCGCAGGGCCTGCAGGTGGCCGGCGACCCGGTCGTTCGCGGTCGGTCCGTACTGCGTCAGCACGGCCATCAACTCGTCCACCTCGCGACGTCGCGACATCCACACCGCGAGCCGTCGCAGGTCGTCGTGCGAGGGGCCGGGCACCCGGTCATCGTGAGGCCTCGCGGCGCGCCGCGCAGCGGTTCGGCCAAGCCCGCCGGGCTAGCCTCGGTCCTCCAGTCGACAGCCCGGGGAGGCGCGATGCCCGTCGCACCGCTGCGCCCGGGCGACCCGGCGGTCGTCGGCCCGCACCGCCTGCTCGGCCGCCTCGGCCAGGGCGGCATGGGGACGGTCTTCCTCGGCGTCTCCCCCGACGAGCGGGCCGTCGCGGTGAAGGTGCTGCGCGACCCGGTGGCCGACGGCGACGCGCGGCGGCGGTTCCGGCAGGAGCTCGACGCGCTGCGCCGGGTGCGCGGCCCGCACCTGGTCGAGGTGCTGGACGCCGACGTCGACGCCGACACCCCCTACCTGGTCACCCGCTTCGTCCCGGGCCAGCGGCTGGACGAGCTGGTCGCCGAGCAGGGGCCGCTGGACGGCGACGCGCTGCACGGCCTGGCCCGGGGCGTCGCCGACGCGCTCGCGACGATGCACCGTGCGGGCGTGGTCCACCGCGACCTCACGCCCGGCAACGTGCTCGTGCTGGACGGCTCCCCGCAGGTCATCGACCTCGGGCTGGCCACCGCCGCGGACGTCACCGCCCTGACGCGCAGCGGCCTGGTCGTGGGCACGCCGGGCTACCTCGCCCCCGAGCAGGTGACAGGGCGAGGCGTCACGGCGGCGGTCGACGTCCACGCCTGGGGCGCCACCGTCGCGATGGCCGCGACCGGCCGGCCGCCGTACGGGACCGGCCGGCCCGAGGCGGTGCTCTACCGGATCGTGCACGACGAGCCCGACCTCGAGGGCGTGCCCGCCGACCTGCTCCCGCTCGTGGAGTCCGCGATGGCCCGGCACCCCGAGCACCGGCCGACCTCCGCCGAGCTGCTCACCCAGCTGGGCGGGGCCTCGCAGGAGCGGATCCAGGCGGTCCACCTGCCGCGGGACGTGGACGCGACGACGGTGCTGCAGACCGACGCCTTCCGGCCGCGGCCGACGGCGGTGCTGACTGTCCCGCCTCGGCCGGCCTGGGACGAGCCGGTGCACGAGGAGCCGGTGTACGAGGAGGCTGCGTACCAAGAGCCGGCGTACGAGCGGACCGCCTACGACCATCGGCCGTACGACGACCCGCCGTACGACGACCCGCCGTACGACGACCTCCCGGAGCCGCGGCCGTCGGGCGCCCGCTCCGCGCAGGTCGTCGCCACCGGTGCCGCGGCCCTCGCCGTCGTCGCCACCGCCGCGCTGGTCGTGCCCGTCGTCACCGGCGCGCTGGTGCTCGTGGGCATCGTGCTGCTGCGCACGGTGGGCCGCAGCAGCGACCGGCTGGCCCTCCGGCGCGAGCGCCGCGGGGGCCGCCGGCGGGACCCGTTCGTGGCCGCGCTCACCAGCCCCTTCCACCTGCTCGCGGCGCTGGCCGACCTGCTGGTGAGCCTGCCGCTGATGGCCGTCGCCGGCGGCGTGCCGGCGGGGCTGCTCTACCTGCTGGACCCGACGGTGAACGGCCTGGAAGGGCCGGAGCTGGCCGCGGCGACCGGCACGGTCGGCGCACTGGTCGTCTGGCTGGCCCGCCGGGGGAACCGCCGGTCCCGGCGCGCACTGCGCGGTGCGCTGCTGCTGTGCACCCCGAGCAGCGCCAGCGCGGTCGCCGTCGTGGCGGTGCTGGCCGTCAGCGCGGTGCTGCTGCTCGCCACGGCCGAGGGCTCGGCGCCGACCTGGTGGCCGTTGACGTCGGCGCCCTGAGTTGTCCGACCCGTTCGCCGAGCTGGACGTCGCGGCCGCGCCGCGCAGCCTGGTGGCGCTCGGGGGGACGCTCGACGCCGGGACGCTCGTCTCGGCCTACCGCGCCGGCTGCTTCCCCTGGCCGTCCTCCGGCGAGCACGAGCAGGCGCTGGAGCGGCAGGCGCGGCGGCTGGTGAAGCGGGGGCTGGTCCCCCTGCTGCCGGGCGAGGACGGCCTGATCCCCTGGTGCTCCCCCGACCCCCGCGCGGTCCTGCTCGCCGACCAGGTGGTGGTGCGGCGGTCGCTGCGTCAGCGGCTGCGCGGCTGCGGCTGGACGGCCACCGTCGACGCCGCCTTCGACGAGGTGGTGGCCGGCTGCGCCGAGCGCGGGGAGGGCACCTGGATCACCTCGCGGATGCGCGAGGCGTACGGCGAGCTGCACCGGGCAGGCGGGGCGCACAGCGTCGAGGTGTGGGACGGGGAGCGGCTGGTCGGCGGCCTGTACGGCGTGCTGGTCGGCTCGGTCTTCTGCGGCGAGTCGATGTTCCATCGCGAGCGCGACGCCTCGAAGGTGGCGCTGGTCGAACTGTGCGCGCGGGCGCTGGAGGCGGGCTTCGGGCTGATCGACACGCAGGAGGAGACCGAGCACCTGGCCAGCCTCGGGCAGGTGCTGGTGCGGCGGTCGGACTACCTGGAGGTCCTGGCGACGCTGCGCGACCGGCCGGCTGAGCTGGCCACGGACCGGCGGCAGGTGGCGCGGCTCGTGCCGGCCTAGCGGTCCCGCCAGAGCAGGACCAGGCCGCGGTCGTCGTTGGCCGCGCCCGCCACCCGCCGGACCAGCAGGTCGGCGCCGCCGTCGAAGCCCTGCGTCACCAGCCGCTCCGCCTCGCCGAGCAGCTTGTCGATGCCGACGGCGAGGTCGCGGCCCGGGATCTCCACCAGCCCGTCGGTGTACAGCAGCAGCGCATCGCCGCGGTCGAGCCGGCCGGTCGACGGCGCGTACGAGACCTCGGGCACCAGGCCCAGCGCGAACCCCTCGGCGGGCAGCAGCGACCACCGCCCGGTCCCGGCGTCGAACAGGGCGACCGGCGGGTGGCCCGCGGACTCGACGACGTACGCCCCGGTGACCAGGTCGACGACCAGGTGCACCGCGGTGGCGAAGCCCTCGTCCCACTCCTGCCGGTCGAGGTACCGGTTGGCGGCCGGGAGGAAGTCCTCCGGGCGCAGCGACCCGAGCAGACCACCCAGCGCGCCGGACAGCAGCAGCGCGCGCGTGGCCGCCTCGATCCCCTTGCCGGAGACGTCGACGAGCGCCAGCTCCAGGGTCCCGCCGTCCTCCGTGAGCGCGCTCACCACGAAGTCCCCCGCGAACGGAGCGCCACCCGCCGGCCGCACCACGAGGTCGCCGCCCCACCCTCTGGGCATCGACGGCAGCCGCCCCTGCTGCTGAAGCCGGTCGCGCAGCTCCAGCAGCAGCGCGTCGCCGGTGGCACCGGCCAGCCCGGTCTCGTCGCGACTGCGGGCGAACTCGTAGGCGACGACCCCTGTCACCAGGACCACGAGCAGCGACCCCGGCCGGGCGCCCATGACGCCCTGGGTGGCGACGCCGTACGCGACCGACACCGCGACGGCCAGCAGCAGCCGACGCATCGGACGGCGGCGCAGCAGCAGCGCGCCCCCGAGCAGGGGCAGGACCTGCACCGACGTCGGCACGATGGCGATCCCGAACGCGGCGGTGCCGGGGATGCACAGCAGCGACAGCAGCACCAGGACCGGGAGCACGAACCGCTCGGCGGGCGGTGACGTGCGCAGCCTCGTGACGGTGCGCGGCAGCGCCAGCAGCACCGACCGCAGGAGGCTCATCGACCCGGAGGCTAGCGCGCGCGAAAGCAGGAGCGGGGCGCTCGGCGGCCGGACATGATCGCGCCATGACCGTCACCGTCCGCACCCTTCAGCCGTCCGAGCTCGACGGCGGGCTGCACGTCCTCGAGCGTGCCTTCGGCGGCGTGCCGCACCCGGACGACCTCGCCACGGAGCTGTCCGTCGTCGAGGCCTCGCGCACCTACGGCGGCTTCGCCGGGGACGAGATGGTGGCCACGGCGGGCTCGTTCGCCTTCGACATGGCCGTCCCCGGCGCCGTCGTCCCCGTCGCCGGCGTGACGTGGGTCGGGGTCCTGCCGACGCACCGCCGGCAGGGCGTGCTCCACGCGCTGATGGAGCGGCAGCTGTCCGACCTGCACGACGAGGGCACGGCCGTGGCGGCGCTGTGGGCGACGGAGGCGCAGATCTACGGGCGGTACGGGTACGGGCCGGCGGCGTGGATGCTGAACCTGACGATCCCGCGCGGCGCCGCGTTCCGCTCCCCTGTGCCGTCCGGCGGTCTGCGGCTGGTGGAGCCGGGCTGCGCGCAGGTGCGGGAGGTGTACGCGCAGGTCGCCGCCCGTACGCCGGGTTTCCCGGTGCGCGACGAGGCGTGGTGGGGCTATCGGGTGCAGGACCCGGAACACCGGCGCGGCGGCGCGAGCCCGCTGCAGTGCGTCCTCACCGACGGCGGCTACGCGCTGTACTCCATGGCGATGAGCTGGCAGGACGCGCTGCCCGCCGGCGCGGTGAAGGTGCGCGAGGTGGTGGCGGCGACGCCGGCCGCGGCGGCACGCGTGTGGCGGCACCTGCTCGACCTGGACCTCGTGAAGGAGGTGCAGGTCTTCGCCGCGGCGCCCGACGACGTGCTGCTGCACGGCCTGCTGGCCGAGCCACGGGTGGCGGCGGCGAAGTACCGCGACGCCCTGCACGTCCGGCTGGTGGACGTCCCCGCCGCGCTGGCGGCCCGTCGGTACGCCGCCGACGTCGACGTGGTGCTCGAGGTCGAGGACCCCCGCTGCCCCTGGAACACCGGTCGGTGGCGGCTGGTCGGCGGGCGCAGCGGCGCGTCGGTGTCACGGGTGCAGGACGAGCCAGACCTGGTCGTGGCGCCGTCCGACCTGGGCGCCGCCTACCTGGGCGGGACGCCGCTGCGCTCGCGCGGCGTCGTGGAGCGCACGCCCGGCGCGTTGTCCCGCGCGACCACGGCGTTCGGCCCGCTCGACGCCGCGCCGTGGTGCCCGCAGGTCTTCTAGGCCGGCTGGCAGACCGGGCATCAGTAGAGGTTGCGCCCGACCATCTCCTGGGTGCGCACCTCGGTGCCGCACCGACGGCACTCCTGGCCGTGCCGGCGGTAGACGTAGAAGCGGTCCTCCAGCCGAGCCGGGCCGCTGCGCCGGTCGCGGTCCTCGCGCTCGGTCGTGATGATGTGGCCCTGCCGGACCCCGGCGCGGAGCAGCACCTTGAGGTCCTCCCACATGCCGTCCCAGATCCGCTCGGGCACCGCACGGCCGGGCCGGAAGGGCGAGAGCCCGGCGCGGTAGAGCACCTCGGCGCGGTAGACGTTGCCCACGCCGGCCAGCACCGACTGGTCCATCAGCAGCGCGCCGATCGCCACCTTGCTGCTGGAGATCTTCCGCCAGGCCAGCGCCGGGTCCGACCTCTTGTGCAGCGGGTCCGGGCCGAGCCGGGCCAGCACCCGGTCGCGGTCGGCGGGCGTGTAGATCTCGCACGCCGTCGGCCCGCGCAGGTCGAGCCAGTGGTCGTCGGTCGTGAGCCGCAGCCGCAGCGCCCCCTTCGGCACCGGCGCCGGGTGCGCCCCGTGCAGCCAGCTGCCGTACAGCCCGAGGTGCACGTGCAGCAGCACCTCGCCCTCGAACTCGTAGAACAGGTGCTTGCCGTACGGGTGGATGCGCTCGAGGACGCGGCCGTCGAGCTGCTCCGCGCCGGCGGCGAACCGGCCCTGCGGGCTGGTCGCGTGGACGGACCGCGACGCCAGCAGCGGGGTGTGGTCGCGGGCCAGCCGGTGGATCGTGTGCCCCTCGGGCAAGGGGGCACCTCCTCTTACAGCGGGGGCAGGGTGCCTGTCGTCTCGTACTCGCTCAGCATGCCGATGCGGCGGGTGTGCCGCTCGTCGCCGCTGTAGGGCGTGCCCAGGAACGCCTCGAGGATGCTCAGCGCGGTCGCCTCGTCGTGCATGCGGGCGCCGAGGCTGACGACGTTGGCGTCGTTGTGCTCGCGGCCGAGCTGCGCCGTCTCGACGCTCCACGCCAGGGCGCAGCGCACGCCCTTGACCTTGTTCGCCGCGATGGCCTCGCCGTTGCCCGAGCCGCCGAGCACGACGCCGAGCGAGCCGGCGTCACCGGCCACGCCCTCCGCCGCGCGCAGGACGAACGGCGGGTAGTCGTCCGTGGCGACGTACTCGGCCGGACCGTGGTCCACGGGCTCGTGCCCGAGCTCGGTGAGCCGGCGGACGATCGCCTCCTTGAGCTCGAAGCCTGCGTGGTCGGACCCCAGGTGCACGCGCATGCCGATCAGTCTGCCCGCCGCCGAACCCGGCCCCTGCGTGGCCCCCCACGCGCGATCTTGCTGGACCTGCAGCTGCTGTCAGACACCCCCGGCAGGTCGCGCAGCGACGGCAGGCTCAGGTGATCCACATCGGCTGCGGCAGGCTGCGGCGGTGCCTCCTCGTGTGCTCGGCGTCGACGGCTGCCCCGGCGGCTGGGTCGGCGCACTGCTGTCCGGCGACGAGATCAGCTGGCACGTGGGCCACTTCGCGTCGATGCTCGCCCTCGGCGCGGACGCCGTGGCCGTGGACATCCCGATCGGCCTGCCCGCAGGCGCCGCCCGCCGCGCCGCCGACGTCGAGGCCCGCGCGCTGCTGGGGCCTCAGCGCTCGTCGGTCTTCTTCGTGCCGCCCCGCGTCGTCCTCGAGGCCGCCTCCCAGCCCGAGGCCACGCTGCTCTCCCGCGCCGCCGGCTCCGTCGGCGTCAGCATCCAGACCTTCCACATCCTCGACAAGATCGCCGAGGTCGACCACCACATCCAGGACGGCGCCCAAGCGATCGAGTGCCACCCCGAGGTCACCTTCAGGACGATGTGCGGCAGAGCCCTCCCCCCCAAGCGCAAGAAGGAAGGCCGAGAAGCCCGCCTCCAGGTCCTGCGCACCTGGCTCCCAGCCCTCGACCTCCCGCACCCCCTGCCAGGGCGCGCCAGGCCCGACGACTGCCTCGACGCCCTCGCCTGCGCCTGGACCGCCCAGCGCTGGCTGACAGGCCAGGCGCAGACCCTGGGCGACGAGCGTGACGAGCTGGGCGTCCCGATGAGGATCGTGGTGTAGGCGCCGCCGCGGAAGGCGGAGGCAGGGACGTCGCGTAGGACCGTAGGAGCGAGCTTGCGAGCAGGTCCCCGCGACGTTCCTGCCGCCGCCCGGACTCAGAGCTGCAGCGACTTCACCTCGAGGAACTCCTCGAGGCCGTACTCCCCCAGCTCGCGCCCGTTGCCGCTCTGCTTGTAGCCGCCGAACGGCGCCAGCGGGTTGAACCGCCCGCCGTTGACGTCGACCATCCCGGTCCGCATCCGCCGAGCCACCGCGACCGCCCGCTCCTGGTCGCCGGAGAACACCCCGCCGGCCAGCCCGTACGGCGTCCCGTTGGCGATGTCGATCGCCTCCTGCTCGGTCTCGTACGGGATGACGGCGAGGACCGGTCCGAAGACCTCCTCCTGCTCGACCTTGCTGCCGGGCACGACGCCGCCGAGCACGGTGGGCTTGACGTAGTAGCCCTTCTCCAGGCCCTCCGGCCGCTCGGGCCCGCCGACGACGACGGTCGCGCCCTCGGCGACGGCCTCCTGGATGTAGCCGACGACCTTCTTGTACTGGTTGGCGTTGGCGAGCGGGCCGATGCGCGTGCCCTCGTCCAGCGGCGCGCCGACGGGGTACTTCGCCGCTGCGGCGGTGATGAGCTCGAGCGCCTCGTCGTACTGCGCCGCGGGCACGAGCATGCGCGTCCAGGCGGTGCAGGTCTGGCCGCCGTTGATGAAGCAGTTGGCCAGGCCGACCTTGACGGCCTTGCCGAGGTCGGCGTCGTCGAGCACGACGAACGCGCTCTTGCCACCGAGCTCCAGCGACACCTTCTTGACCGTGCCGGCGGCCGCGGCCATGACGCGCTTGCCCGCCTGCGTGCTGCCGGTGAACGACACCATGTCGACGTCGGGGTGCACGGCGAGCGCCTCACCCACGACCGGGCCGAGGCCGGTGACGAGGTTGAAGACGCCGGCGGGCAGGCCGACCTGGTCGAAGACCTCGGCCAGCGCGTACGCCGACAGCGGCGCGACCTCGGACGGCTTGAGCACCACGGTGCAGCCGGCGGCCAGCGCCGCGGCCACCTTCGCGACGACCTGGTGCAGCGGGTAGTTCCAGGGCGTGATCGCGCCGACGACGCCGATCGGCTCCTTGACGACCAGCGAGTTCGCGATCTGCTGCTCGAAGGCGTAGTCGGCCAGGATCTGCGCGTAGGACCGCAGCACGCGCACGGGGTTGCCCACCTGCACGGCCTTGCTGAACGACAGCGGCGTGCCCATCTCGGAGCTGATGAGCAGCGCGACCTCGTCGGTGCGCGCCTCCAGCGCGTCAGCCGCGGCGGACAGCAGCTCGGCACGCGCCTGCGGGGTGGTGACGGACCAGGCGGCGAAGGCCCTGCGGGCGGCAGCGACAGCGCGGTCGACGTCCTCCTCGGCGCCGGCGGGCACGGAGGACACCTGCTCCTCCGTGGCCGGGTCGATCACCGGGATCGGAGCGCGCCCCTCAGCGGGGACCCACTGGCCGTCGATGAAGAACGTGGTCTTGTCCTGCACTGCTGCTCCCGGGGTGATCGACGCGTCGTCCCGAGGCTACGGGCTCCGGTCAGTCGAACTGCGGGCCTTCGGTGCGCGTCCGCTTCAGCTCGTAGAAGTGCGGGAAGCCGGCCAGCAGCCGCGCGCCGTCCCACACCTTGCCGGCGTCCTCGCCGCGGGGGATGCGCGAGAGCACGGGGCCGAAGAACGCGACGCCGTCGACGTGGATGACCGGCGTCCCGACCTCCATGCCGACCGGGTCCATCCCGCGGTGGTGGCTCTCCTTCAGCGCCTCGTCGTACGAGGGGTCGGTCGCCGCCGCAGCGAGCTCCTTCGGCATCCCGGCCGCCTCGAGCGCCGCCTCGTGCACGGTCGGGTCGGACAGCTCGATGCCCTGGTGGTGCAGCCGCTCGCCGTACGCCGTGTAGAGCGGCAGCAGGTCGTGGCCCGCCTGCTGCGCAGCGATGCAGACGCGCACGGGCCCCCAGCCGAGCCTCATCATCTCGACGTACTCCTCGGGCAGGTCGCGCCCGTCGTTGAGGACCGCGAGGCTCATGACGTTCCAGGTGATCCGCACCGGCCGGACCTTCTCGACCTCCAGCACCCAGCGCGAGGTGATCCACGCCCAGGGGCACAGCGGGTCGAACCAGAAGTCGATGTCGGTGGTCTCGTCAGCCATGCATCGAGCCTTGCACGCAACCGGCGCCGCCCGCCGGCTGCGTGGGAGAATGGGCCGTGTGACCACCGCTACCCCGAACAACCTCTCCCGCGACGAGGCTGCCCAGCGCGCGCGCCTCCTGGACGTCGCCTCGTACGACGTGGAGCTCGACCTGACCGGGGACTCGACGACGACCTTCGTCACGACCTCCACCATCCGCTTCACCTGCACCGAGCCCGGTGCCCGCACCTACCTCGACCTCACGGCGCCGGCCGTCGAGCAGGTCGTGCTGAACGGCGCAGAGGTCGAGGCCGACTTCGACGGCAACCGCCTGCAGCTGAGCGGGCTGGCCGCGGACAACGAGCTGGTCGTGCGTGCCCGCGGCGCGTACATGCGGACCGGCGAGGGGCTGCACCGCTTCGTCGACCCGGTCGACGGGTCGGTCTACCTGTACACGCAGTTCGAGACGTTCGACGCGCACCGGATGTACGCGTGCTTCGACCAGCCCGACCTCAAGGCGACGTTCCGGCTCACGGTGCACGCCCCGTCGGACTGGGTCTGCGTGAGCAACGGCGTGAGCACGCGCGAGGGCGACACGTGGACGTTCGCCGAGACACCCCGCATGTCCACCTACATCACAGCGCTGGTGGCCGGGCCGTACGCCTCGGTGCACGACGAGCACGACGGCATCCCGCTCGGCATCTACTGCCGGAAGTCGCTGATCCAGCACCTGGACCCCGAGGACCTGTTCACGGTCACCAAGCAGGGCTTCGACTTCTACCACCGGGTCTTCGACTACCGGTACCCGTTCGGCAAGTACGACCAGCTGTTCGTCCCGGAGTTCAACGCCGGCGCGATGGAGAACGCCGGCGCCGTCACCTTCCTCGAGGACTACGTCTTCCGCTCCAAGGTGACCGACGCCGCGTACGAGCGGCGCGCCGAGACGGTGCTGCACGAGATGGCGCACATGTGGTTCGGCGACCTCGTGACCATGCGCTGGTGGGACGACCTTTGGCTCAACGAGTCCTTCGCCACCTACATGTCGGTGCTGTGCCAGGTCGAGGCCACCAAGTACGTCCGCGGCTGGACGACCTTCGCCAACACCGAGAAGACCTGGGCGTACCGGCAGGACCAGCTCCCGTCGACGCACCCCATCGCCGCCGACATCGCCGACATCGACGCGGTGAAGGTGAACTTCGACGGGATCACCTACGCCAAGGGCGCTTCGGTGCTCAAGCAGCTGGTCGCGTGGGTCGGACAGGAGGCGTTCCTGTCCGCGCTGAGCAGCTACTTCCGCGCGCACGAGTACGACAACACGGTGCTCGCCGACCTGCTCGGCGCGCTCGAGCAGTCCAGCGGCCGCGACCTGTCCGACTGGTCGGCCGAGTGGCTGGAGACGGCCGGCGTCAACACGCTGCGCGCGTCGTTCGAGACCGACGGTGAGGGCGCGTTCACGGCGTTCTCGGTGCTGCAGGAGGCGCCGGAGCAGTGGCCGACGCTGCGCTCGCACCGCGTCGCGGTGGGCTTCTACGAGCTGGTCGACGGCCGACTGGTGCGCACGCACCGCGAGGAGCTCGACGTCGTCGGCGCCAACAACGAGGTGCCCGCGCTCGTCGGCAAGCGGCAGCCCGACCTCGTGCTGGTCAACGACGACGACCTCACCTACGCCAAGATCCGTCTGGACGCGAGGTCGCTGCAGACGCTGACCGCGCACGTCGGCGACTTCGCCGACTCGCTCCCCCGCGCGCTGTGTTGGTCGGCCGCGTGGGACATGACGCGCGACGCCGAGACGCCGGCGCGCGAGTACCTGCAGATGGTCATCAACGGCATCGGCCGCGAGAGCGACATCGGCGTCGTCCAGTCGCTGCTGCGGCAGGCCCAGTCGGCGCTGACGCTGTTCGCCGACCCGGCTTGGGCGCCCACCGGACGGGCGCAGCTGGCGGACACGGCGGCCGCCGCGGTGCAGTCGGCTGAGCCGGGCAGCGACCTGCAGCTCGCCTGGGTGCGCGCGCTCGGCTCGCTCGCCAGCGCCGACGAGCACGTCGCGCTCCTGCGCGGGCTTCTCGACGGGTCCACGACAGTGCCGGGCCTCACCGTCGACACCGACCTGCGCTGGCACCTGCTGCACCGACTGGTCGTGCTCGGCCACGCCGGCGACGACGAGGTCGACGCCGAGCTGGCCAGCGACGCGACGGCGGCCGGCGAGCGACAGGCCGCGGCGGCTCGCGCTGCGCGGCCGACCGACGCGGCCAAGGACGAGGCGTGGCGCCTGGCCGTCGAGGACGAGAGCATCCCGAACGCCGTGCAGGGCGCGGTCATCGGCGGCTTCTGGTCGGCCGACCAGCTGCCGCTGCTCGAGCGCTTCGTGCAGCCGTACTTCGACGCGATCGGGCGGGTCTGGGAGGAGCGGCCCGGCGAGATGGCGCAGAACGTCGTCGTCGGCCTCTACCCGGCGCTGCTCGTGTCGCCGACCGTGGTCGAGAGCACCGACGCCTACCTCGCCTCCCGCGACGTGCCGCCGGCCCTGAAGCGTCTGCTGCTCGAGGGCCGCGACGGGGTGGTGCGCTCGCTGCGGGCGCGCGAGCGGGACGCCGCCGCCGGCTGACCCTGCTGCCTGACCCGCTCGCACACATCGTGATCGCGACACCCCGCGCGCAGGCGGTCAGCGGGCGGCGGAGCGGCGTGTCGCCGGAGCGATGCGTGCGGCCGGGTCGGAACCAGCCGGCGGGGCTAGTGGACGCCCGCGGTGCCGTGCGCCGGCGAGCTGCGGACGGCGAGGTCCCCGCGCTTCTCGTCAGCCGGGCTGAGCGCGCTGCGTCGACCGGCGGCGTCGGCGATCTGGCGCACCGCGTCGACGATGCCGCCGACGAGGTCACCGCCGCGGAAGGCGCTGGTCATCGACAGGACCGCGAGGGCGCTGACGCGGTCCGGGACGCGACGGCGGACCGACGGCCCGGTGACGACCTCGACGCGCCGCTGGCCGGGTGCGACGACGAGCAGCACCGCGGAGGGGCTGCGCTCGCCGAGGGCGGCGTGCAGCCGCTCGGACGCAGCCCGGAACTGCGACACGTCGTCGAGCTCGAGGTCGCCGACGAGGACCGACAGGTCCAGGCCGTTCTCGGAGCGGACGCGCTCGACAGCGGCCTCGATGCGCTCCTGCTGACGCGGGTCGAGCCCGTCACCAGTCGCCACTTGCGCCACCCCTCACAAGGTCACCGGTCTGGGCGTTCTCGACAGCAGCAGCGGGGTCGGGCGGGCCGCCGAACCACAGCGGGGCGGCGGTCCAGCCGCGGCCGGGCCGGTAGCGGCTGGCCCGCACCATGCCCGGCAGCCACACGAGCGCGGCGACCAGCAGCAGGATCGCGGCGGGGATGAAGAAGTAGATCGTCAGCCCCTCGAGCACGGAGATCGGCTCCGCGGGAGCGGTGCCGTCCCGGTAGCCGAGGTGGTTCGTCCGCGCGGAGTCGTCGCCCCCGCAGGCCGTCAGCACGGCGGCGGTCGCACCGGCCACCAGGCAGGCGCGCAGTCGTCGGTTGCTCACAGGCTCCTCGCAGGACGTACGGGTGGTCTGACACAGGGCAGGCTATCGAACGGCCCTGGTGCCCTCCGACAGCAGGGCGGCCAGCCGCCGGACGCCGTCGGAGGTGAGCAGCTCCTCCAGGCCCAGCGGCGTGCCGGAGCCGTCGGCGACCGGCAGCCGCCAGTTCGGGTACTCGTCGACCGTGCCCGGCAGGTTGGGCTGGCGCAGGTCGCCCACGGCGTCGCCGAATGCGGCGAGCACCAGGCGGCAGGGCGCCGCGGTGAGCATCGCGTGCATGGCCAGGACCACGTCGCCGTCGTGCGCCGCGAGCAGCCCGGTGGACTCGAGCACGGCAAGGATCGCCTCTCGCTCGGACCGCACCTTGGCGCGCTCCTCCTCGACCGGCACGCCCAGCTGGCCGAGCTCGTCGCGGACCCGGACCTGCTCCTCGGCGAGGAAGCCGGCCGCGGTCGGGAGGTCGTGGGTGGTGACGCTCGCGAGGGCGAGCTGCCGCCAGCGGTCCGGCGGGATGACCGTGCCGTCGTCGTCGGTCTCGAACCACAGGACGGCGCTGCCGAGCACGCCGGTCGCGTCCAGCGCCTCCCGCACGCGGTCCTCCACCGTTCCGAGGTCCTCGCCCACGACGAGGGCGCCCGCGCGGGAAGCCTCGAGGGCGAGGACGCCCAGGAGCGCGTCGGCGTCGTACGACACGTAGGTGCCCTCGGCGGCCGTCGAACCCGACGGCACCCACCACAGGCGGAACAGCCCCATGACGTGATCGATGCGCAGCCCGCCGGCGTGCCGCAGGACACCGCGCACGACGTCCCGGAACGGCAGGTAGCCGCTCTCGGCCAGGCGGTCCGGGCGCCAGGGGGGCAGACCCCAGTCCTGGCCCTGCTGGTTGAACGAGTCCGGCGGCGCGCCGACGGTGGTGCCCAGCGCCAGCGCGTCCTGCAGCGCCCAGGCGTCCGCTCCCCCGGCGTCGACCCCGACGGCGAGGTCGTGGATGACCATCAGTCCGCTGACCGCGGCGAGCTGCTCGTCGACCAGCAGCTGGACCCAGCACCAGAAGGCGACCCGCTCGTCGTCCACCGCCGCCGACGCGGCCGGTCCCGGGCGCTGCAGCGACGCCGGCCACGCCTGCCAGTTCGGGCCGTGCTGCTCGGCCAGAGCGCAGAAGACGCCGAACTCCTCCAGCGACGTGCCCTGCGCGGCGCGCCAGGCGGCCAGGTCCTCCGAGCGGTGCAACGGCCACAGCAGCCCGAGGGCGGCCAGCTTGGCCTGCCACACCGGGTCGCGCGGGATCCGGTCCGGCTCCGCGACCGGCTTGAGCGCGTCGACCGCGGCGCGCACCTCGTCCGGTGCGGCGGTGTACTCCGGCACGTCCTCGACGTGCAGGTAGATCGCGGAGCGGTAGCGGCGGCTCGACGGCGAGTACGGCGAGGGGTTGATCGGGACGACGGGTGTCTCGGCGTGCAGCGGGTTGAGCAGCACCGCGCCCGCGCCCTGCTCGACGGCGTGCGTGACGACGGTGCGCAGGTCGGCGTAGTCGCCCATGGCCCAGGACCGCCGGCTGCGCAGGCTGTACAGCTGGACCATCCATCCCCAGGCGCGCTCCAGCCCCGCCGGCAGCTCGATGCGCGCCGGTGCGACGCAGAGCACGCAGGTGGCGGTCGTGGTGCCGGCGGTGGCGCGCAGCACGTGCCAGCCGAGCGGGAGCCCGCTCAGCGGGACCAGCCGGCGGACCCGGCTGCCGCGGCGGGCGGCGACCGCACCCGGGACGTCCAGCCGCTGCGTGCCGCCGTCCTCGAGCTCGACCTCCAGCAGCACGTCGGCGTCCTCCTCGACGTGCAGCGCCACCTGGCCACCCGGTCCGCGCACGACGACCGACGGCGGCAGCAGCCGTGACCACGGCGCGGCCTCCACGTCCGCCAGAGCCGCCGTGACCGCTTCCGGTGAGGAAGCGTCCACGTCGAGCGCCGCGAGGGCGCTGGCGACGGCGGACGCCGACACCTCGACCGGCTTGCCGGCCCAGTCCTGGTAGGTGGTGGCCACGCCGTGCGCGCGCGCGAGCTGCTCGAGTTCAGGGGTCACCCGTGTCCCCTGCCCCTGCGCGGCCCGTTCACCACATAGCCGGGTGGCGGTCCCTCCACGGCTGCGCCTGCTCGAGCTGAGCGCTCACGCGCAGCAGCGTGGCCTCGTCCGCCGGCCGCCCCACGAGCATGACGCCCACCGGCAGCCCGTCCGGCGTCCAGTGCAGCGGGATGCTCACGGCCGGCTGGCCGCTGGTGTTGTACGGGGCGGTGAACGGCGTCCAGCTGGTCATCCGGTCGAACTCCGCCCGCGCGTCCCCCGCCTCACGGAACCACCCGACCGGCGCCGGCAGCTGCGCGATCGTCGGCGTGAGGACGACGTCGTACGCCGCCGTCGCTGCGATCGCCCGGCGGCTGGCGAGCTGGAGCGCCGCCATGGCCGAGGTCCACTGCACGGCGCTGGTCGCGCGGCCTCGCTCCCGCAACCAGCGGGTGAGCGGCCGCAGCTGCTGCTCGCGCGAGGGGTCCACCGGCACCCCGGCTGCGCTCACCGACCAGACGATCTCGAAGGACGGCGCCAGCGAGGCGTCGAACGGCGCGGCCACGTCCTCGACGTCGTGCCCGAGCTCGGACAGCAGCGCGCTGGCGGCCTCCCACGCGGCCAGGCACTCCGGGTGCAGACCGTCGGAGAGCAGGCCGTTGTCCCGGTAGCGACCGATCCGCAGCCGGCCCGGCTCCTGCTCGCACGTCGACAGGAAGGACGTCGAGGGCGGCGGCGCCCAGTGCGGGTCCCCCGGCATCGGCCCCGCCATGGCGTCGAGCAGTGCGGCGGCGTCGCGGACGGTGCGGGCGAGCGGGCCGTTGGTCGACAGGCCGGTGAGGTCGCCGGTGGCCGGCCCGGCGCTGATCCGGCCGCGGCTGGGCTTGATGCCGAACAGCCC
>JAOPWK010000277.1 GCA_025965735.1 Frankiales bacterium | reverse complement strand
CCGGCCTTGCCGCGGGCGAGCTCGGCGATGTCGGGGTTCTTCTTCTGCGGCATGATCGAGCTGCCGGTCGAGAAGGCGTCGTCGAGGGTCACCCAGCCGAACTCGGTGGAGTTCCAGAGGACGACCTCCTCCCCCAGCCGCGACAGGTGGACGCCGAGCAGCGCCGCGACGAACAGGAACTCCGCCGCGAAGTCCCGGTCGGACACGGCGTCCATGGAGTTGGGCGCGGCGGAGCCGAAGCCGAGCTCCTCCGCGGTGGAGATCGGGTCGACCGGGAGCGAGGAGCCGGCGAGCGCGCCGGAACCGAGCGGGCTGACCGAGGCGCGCAGGTCCCAGTCGACGAAGCGGGCGACGTCGCGGGCGAAGGCCTGCACGTGGGCGAGCAGCTGGTGGGCGAACAGCACCGGCTGGGCGTGCTGCAGGTGCGTCATGCCGGGTGCGGGGGTGTCCATGTGCTGGGCGGCCTGGTCGACCAGCGCCTGCTCGAGGTCGGCCAGCCGGTCGACGACCAGGCGGGCGTGGTCGCGCAGGTACAGCCGCAGGTCGGTGGCGACCTGGTCGTTGCGCGAACGGCCGGCGCGCAGCTTGCCGCCGAGAGCGCCGAGCTTCTCGAGCAGGCCGCGCTCCAGGGCGGTGTGCACGTCCTCGTCCTCGACCCGCGGGCGGAACGACCCGTCGGCGACCTCGGTGCGCAGCTCGTCGAGCGCGGCCAGCATCCGGCCGAGCTCGGAGTCGCTGAGCAGCCCGGCGCGGTGCAGGACGCGGGCGTGCGCCTTGGAGGCGAGCAGGTCGTACGGCGCCAGGCGCCAGTCGAAGTGGACGCTGACGGACAGTCGCGCGAGGGCCTCGGCGGGGCCGCCCTCGAAGCGCCCTCCCCACAGGGAGGTCCGGTCGGACGGGGAGGAGGTGGTCACCGGAGGAGTCTGCCCGCCCCCGGCCGACGCGCTGCCGGAGGGGGACGGCGTCACGAGCCGAGCCGCTGGTCCCGCTTGGCGGCGATCTTGCTCGGCATGCCCCACAGCTCGACGAAGCCCTTGGCCAGCGACTGGTCGAAGGTGTCCTCCGCGTCGTAGGTCGCCAGGTTGAAGTCGTACAGGGAGGCGTCGCTGCGGCGACCGGTGACCGTGGCGGTGCCGGCGTGCAGGACCATCCGGACCTCGCCCGACACGTGCTGCTGCGAGCTGGCGATGAACTCGTCGAGGGCCCGCTTGAGCGGGCTGAACCACAGGCCGTCGTAGACCAGCTCGGCCCAGCGCTGCTCGACCCCGCGCTTGTAGCGGGCCAGGTCGCGCTCCACGGTGAGGTTCTCCATCTCCTGGTGCGCGTTGATGAGCACCTGCGCGCCGGGCACCTCGTACACCTCGCGGCTCTTGATGCCGACCAGGCGGTCCTCGACCATGTCGAGCCGGCCGACGCCCTGCGCACCGGCACGGGCGTTGAGCTGCTCGATCGCCTGCAGGACCGTGACCGGCGTGCCGTCGATGGCGGTGGGGACGCCGTTCGTGAAGGTCAGCACGAGCTCGTCCGGACCGTCCGACGTACCGGGAGCCTGGGTGTAGGAGTAGACGTCCTCGATCGGGCCGTTCCAGGGGTCCTCGAGGAAGCCGGTCTCGACCGCGCGGCCCCAGACGTTCTGGTCGACGGAGTACGGCGACTTCTTGTTCACGTCGATGGGGAGCCCGCGCTCGGCCGCGAAGGCGATCGCCTTGTCGCGGGTCATGCCGGAGTCGCGGACCGGGGCGATGCACCGCAGGTCGGGCGCGAGGGCGCCGATGCCCACCTCGAAGCGGACCTGGTCGTTGCCCTTGCCGGTGCAGCCGTGGGCCACGGTCGAGGCGCCGTACTGCTTGGCGGCCGCGACCAGGTGCTTCACGATCAGCGGGCGCGACAGCGCCGACACGAGCGGGTAACGGCCCATGTAGAGCGCGTTCGCGCGCATCGCCGGCAGGCAGTACTCGTCGGCGTACTCGTCGCGCACGTCGGCGACGACGGCCTCGACCGCGCCGCAGTCGAGCGCGCGCTGCCGGATGACGTCGAGGTCCTCGCCGCCCTGGCCGACGTCGGCGGCCACCGCGATGACCTCGGCGCCCGTCTCGTGGGCGATCCAGCCGATGGCGACGGAGGTGTCCAGCCCGCCGGAGTAGGCCAGGACGATGCGGTCGGTCATGAGCGGGCTCCGGAGCGGGTCGGTGCGGGGGTGGTCACGGGGTGGGGCCTTCCTGGTGGTGCGGCGGGGACAGGGGTGTCAGGGGGCGGTCGGCGTCGGGTCGACGGGGCGACCCTCGGCCAGGCGCAGCAGGCGGGTGGCGAGGGTCCCGCTGGCGGACGTCGCCGGGGTGCGGGTGACGAGCAGGACCGTGTCGTCGCCGGCGAGGGTGCCGGCGACCTCGGGCAGTCCAGCGCGGTCCAGCGCGCTGGCGAGCAGGTGCGCGCCGCCCGGCGGGGTCCGCACGACGACGACGTCGCCGGTGGCCTCCGCCGACACGAGCAGCTCCTCGAGCAGGCGGCCGAGCCGGGCGTCGACGGCGCCCGGGCTCCCCCCGCGGGGGGCGTTCTCGGCGGGGACGCTGTAGGTCGTGCCGGCGGCGGTGCGGACCTTCACCGCGCCGAGCTCCTCGAGGTCGCGGCTGACGGTCGCCTGCGTGACCGGCACGCCGCCGTTCGCGAGCAGCCGGCCCAGCTCGGTCTGGCTCGCGACCGGCCGGGACTCCAGCAGCTCGACGATGCGGGCCTGCCGGGCGGCCTTGGTGACCGGGCTCGTCATCGTCGTCACGACTGCGCGAGCAGGAACGTCAGCAGCGCCTTCTGGGCGTGCAGGCGGTTCTCGGCCTCGTCCCAGACGGCGGTCCCGGGCGCGTCGAGGACCGCCGCGGCGATCTCCTCGCCCCGGTGCGCGGGCAGGCAGTGCAGGACGACGACGTCCTTGGCGGCCCGGGCGACGGCCGCCTCGTCGAGGGCGAACGGGCGCAGGTCGGCGAGCCGCTGCGCGCCGTCGGTCTGGCCCATCGACACCCACACGTCCGTGCACAGCACGTCGGCGCCGTCGGCGGCCTCCGCCGGGTCGCTCGTCACGACGACGTCGGCGCCGAGCTCGCGGGCCCGGGCGACGACGGCGTCGTCGGGCAGGTAGCCC
>JAOPWK010000224.1 GCA_025965735.1 Frankiales bacterium | reverse complement strand
GCTCGCTGTGCTGCTCGTCGGCCGGACCACCGGCCAGTACGGCCTGTTCCGGCAGTACGCGGCCGCCGGCCAGGAGGCCAACCTCTCCCTCAGCGCCGGGAGCGTGCCGGTCAAGCTCGTGCAGCTCTTCGTCGACCCGTGCTACCGGAGCTTCTGCCAGGGGCTGACGGACTACACGCCGCAGGGGCTGACTCCCGACTCCCTCCTGGGCTACTGGCAGCAGCCGCTGCTCATGCAGCTGCCCTTCCTGCTGCCGAGCGTCCTCGTCCTGATCGTCAGCGTCATCCTGCTCCTGCGCCACCGGCTCGTGCTGCCGCTGGACGCCGTCGTGGCAGCCATCGCTGCCGCTGGTCTGGTGTTCGGGTACACCGCCAACCCGATCGCGGGCGGCGCCCACCTGAAGTACGGCTTCGTCCGCGACTTCACCGCCCCGGCTGCGCTGCTGCTCTACGCAGCCGCGCGCTGCACCGTGGCGGTGCTCCGAGCGCGTGCCGCGGCCCCGCCGAGCGACCGGCGAGGGCTCGGCTGGCTCCCCCTGACGGCGGGTGCGCTGGCGGTGGCGCTCTCCCTCGTGCCGGGCTTCCGCCTCCCGCGGCTCGAACCGGTCCTGGTCGATTACGGACTCGCGGCCGACACCGGCTGCAGCACCGTCGCGCGGGCCGGGTGCGGGCTCAGGTTCGTCGGACGCGACGCGTCCGGCCGGCAGCACGACCTCGACGACCGGGGCATCCTCCTGCTCCGCTGCAACGGCCGCCATGCGGGAACCTTCGCCTCCTCCGGCGCACTGCCCGAGGGCGTGGCGGACGCGGCACGTGCGTGCTCAGCCACCGCGGGCGTCCCGCTGCGCGTCGCGTACCTGCCGGTCGAGCTGGGCGTCTACCAGACCCCCGAAGGCACGTCCCTCCTGGACGCGCACGTGCTCGAGGTCCCGTGACGAGGATCCGACCGCTTCAGAGGCGCGGCCGGACGCTGCGCCAGTAGCGCGCGAGCACCCTGTCCAGCAGGTCCAGGCCCGCCGGGCGCTCGAGGTTGGCCATGGTCATGCGGTCGGTGAGCAGGTCGGCCACGGCACTGTCCGGCTGGAGCCGCTCGCTCTGCAGCTGGCGTCGACGGCTCCGGATCCACGCCCTGTGCCTCAGCAGCCACAGCCACCCGCGGACCTTGGCGTCGCCCCAGCCCTGGGCCAGGGCCAGGACCAGCAGGCTCGCCTCGACGAGCAGCAGTGCCGGAGCCAGCAGGACCAGCGTCCGGCGCTCGTAGACCGTCGCGATCAGCAGCAGCCGGTTGCGCTCCAGCAGGTAGTTCTTCAACGGCGATCGGGAGAACTCGTACCGGTGCACCACGACCGCGTCCGGCACGTACACCACTCTGAGGCCACGCTGCCAGCAGCGCAGGCTGAGCTCGGTGTCCTCCAGGTAGGCGAAGTACTCCGGGGCGAAGCCCTGCAGCTGCTCCCACAGCCCTCGCCGCATGACCATCCCCGCGCCGCTCGCCGAGGCGACGTCGGTCGGCAGCTGATGGTCGGAGGCCGGATCCCCGAACCCACCCGCCCACGACAGACCGCTGAAGTGCACCGGGTTGCCCACGGAGTTGATCTGGTCGGGATGGTCGGACAGGCGGATGCTCCCGGTCGCGATCCCGACCGACGGATCCCGTGCCACCCCCACGAGGGCGGCCAAGGCGTCGGGGTCGACCAGCGCGTCCCCGTTGACCAGAGCCAGGAACTCACCGCGCGCTGCCGTCGCCGCGAGGTTGCAGCCTCCGGCGAAGCCCAGGTTCACCTCCGGCGTCAGGACGGCCACCCGGTCGCGCCCGGCCAGCCGTCCCGGGGCCCCGGTGGTGCAGCCGTTGTCGACCAGCACGACGTCCACGTCCACCCCGCGGCTCATCAGCAAGGCGTCCACGCACCGCTCGATCCAGGGCTCGTCTCCGTAGGCGAGGACCAGCGCCGAGACCGTCAGCACGCGGTCACCTCAGGCTCGGTCTCCCTGGGAGCGCGCAGGACGCGGAGGAGCAGCACCATCATCGCTGCCGCCGCCGCGAGAGAGCCGGCCAGCAGACCGACCTCCACCCGGCGCTGCAGGTCGTCCACCGCAGCCGTTCCCGCAGCCAGGAGCACCAGCCCACAGCACCACCCGAGCAGCCCGGCGCCCAGCCTGCCCAGGGCGACCAGCGCCTGGTTGAACACCTGGGCGAGCAGGTAGGCGAAGCACCCGGCAGACAGCAGGACCATGTCCATGCGGTCGAGGACGAAGCCCTCGCCGAACAGGAGTCGCACCAGCAGGGGGCCCACAGCGGCCAGCACCGCCACCGTCGCCCCGCCGAGGCACAGGACGAGCAGGGCCAGCGCACGCACCGCTGAGACGACGCGGTCCCACTCCCGGGCGGCCGCGGCCGCGGCGATGTCCGGGACGAGGGACGCCTGCACGGCGGCGAACAAGAACATCGGGATGCGCACGAGCACCAGCGCCGCGAGGAACACCCCTGCCTGGGCCTGCTCCGCAGGACCCGACAGCAGGGCCACCAGCAGGGGGCCGGCGTTCGCCAGTGCCTGAGCGGCGGCCCCCCCGACCAGCAGCAGCCCGAACGACCCGCCGACCTCCCGCCACGGAGCCGCGGGCCCCGGTTGCACCAGAAGCCCTGGAGCGCGCGCGACGCAGAGGGTGGCCACCAGCGGACTGGCCGCGATGAGGATGCCGAAGCTCAGCGGTCCCGCGAGGTCCAGGGCGACGAGCGCTCCGGCGCCCAGCAGGCGGAGGACGCCCTCCAGGGCGAGCTGCGTGCTGTAGGCGCTCAGCCTGCGCGTCCCTGCCAGCGCACCGCGCACCAGGTAGGTGGCGGCGAAGGTGACGACCGCGGCGCCGCACACCAGCACGAGCGAGAGCTCGCCACCGAACAGCTCGTCCGCCAGCACCGACGACGTGAGGGTCAGCGCCCCGATCAGCACGAGGAGCAGGCCGCCGGCGAGCTGGGAGCTGCGGAGCAGCAGCGGCCCGCAGCCCTCCCCTCGGGCGACACGCCCGGCCACCAGCCGGCTGACCTGCTGCTCCAGCGGGTAGAAGAAGCCGACCCCGAGGACGTAGACAGCGGTGTAGAGCACGGACAGGCGCCCGAACTCCACGGCTCCCATGGCCCGCCCGGCCACGACCAGGAACAGGTACGTCGTCGCCCCGAGGACGAGCAGCCCGGGCGCGACCGTCAGCGTGCCGGAGAGGGTCGGCAGACCCCGCCCGCGCCGTCTCGTGTCAGGCACCCGAGGGCGGTTCGTCGCGCTGCTGCCGCAGCAGGGCGATCTCCTCCGCCAGCGTGCGTGTCTTGTCCTCCAGCCGCGTGGTCTCCGCACTCAGCTGGAGGCAGACCAGCAGGAGCGCGAACGCGGCGCCGAAGAAGAGCAGGTTCGCGGGGACGGCGATCCCGACCAGATCCGCCATGTGCTCGAGCAGCTCGGGGAAGACGGCGAGCACGACGATGACGCTGCCGAGCACGAGCCAGATGACGGCGTACTTCTCGGACAGCTTGCGCCGCCGCAGCAGCTCGAGGATGAGCAGGACCGACACGACGGCGCCCACGAGCGCGAGACCGTACGCCTCGTTCCTCATCTCGTCCGCTCCGCGACGGCGGCGTCGTCGGACCGCTCGACCGGTGGCAGCGCGTGACGGGACCGGATGCCGGCCAGCCCGAGCGCGAGGACAGCGCGCGCGAGGTAGAGGGTCGCGCGGAAGGGCGACTGGCTGGCCACGCCTGCCGCCCGCACCCGCATGTCGACCGGCACCTGCGTGACGGTCAGACCGGCGCGGGCGGCGATGACCAGGGACTCGACCGTGTCGCCCAGGTACTCCGCCGGGTAGTGGCGCGCGAACAACCTGACCGCGTCGCGATCGGCGGCTCTGAAGCCGGAGGTCGTGTCCGTCAGCCGTGTGCCCGTGGCGCGCGACAACCCGGCGGCGAGCAGTCGCATGGCCCACCTCCGCGGCCCGCGGGCGACGTAGACACCCGTGCCGGCGAACCGCGCTCCCACCACGATGTTGTGCGTCAGCAGCCCCTCGAGCAGTCGAGGGACTGCGGCAGGATCGTGCTGACCGTCCGCATCGACCTGCACCACCGCGTCGTAGTCCCCGCGCAGCGCGTAGAGGTAGCCGGTGCGCATGGCACCGCCCACGCCCAGGTTGTACGGCAGCGTCAACACCCTGGCGCCGGCTCGCGCGGCCCGGACGGCCGTCAGGTCCTGTGACCCGTCGTCGACGACCAGCACGTCGGCGTCGGGCAGGGCGGCCGCGACCTCCAGCACCACCCGGGCCACAGACGCCTGTTCGTTGTAGGCCGGGATCACCACCAGCACACGCGGTGCCGGTGTCGCCCGGGGAGGAAGCACGAGCCGATGGTAGGCGCCTGCCCCCGACCAGAGCCGTACCCTGCGCATGTGCTGCTCGCCAAGGTCGTCGGCTGAGATGACCCGCTCCCTCGAGCCGGATGTCGTCCTCCTGCGCAGCTGCGGGCGCGTCGGCTCCGCGCTGGACATCGGGCCTTGACGGAGTCGTCCTGACCGGCGACCGGGGCGGGTCGCCCCTCAGGACCGTGCACGTCATCGCGCGGATGAACGTCGGTGGTCCGGCGGCCCTGCTGGTCGAGCTGCTCGAGTCGCTGCCGGGTCAGACGCTCCTCACCGGCCAGGTCGAGGTCGGTGAGGCAGACCACCTCGAGCTGCGCAGCCCCGGGACGCCGTTCGCCCGCGTGCCGGGGCTCGGCCGCAGCCTGCGGCCGGGTGACGACGTGCGCGCCCTCGCCTTCCTGGTGCGCGAGCTGCGGCGCCTCCGACCGGACGTGGTCCACACGCACACCGCGAAGGCCGGCGCCCTCGGCCGCCTCGCCGCACGGGTCGCTGGTGTGCCAGCCGTGGTGCACACCTTCCACGGGCACCTGCTGCACGGCTACTTCCCGCCGGTCACGGCCCGCGCCGTCACGACGGCAGAGCGTCTGCTCGCGCACACCACCGACCGTCTTGTCGCGGTCGGCACGCAGGTCCGCGACGACCTGCTGGCCGCAGGTGTCGGGGGCGCCGACCAGTGGCTCGTCATCCCGCCGGGCGTCTCGCTGCCCGAGCCGCCGTCGCGCGAGGAGGCCAAGGCCGCGCTGGGCCTCACCGGTCCGGTGGTGGCCATGGTCGGTCGGCTGATCGCGGTGAAGCGGCCGGACCGGCTGCTGGCGGTCGCGGCGCTGCTGCCGGACGTGACGTTCCTCGTCGCCGGCGAGGGCCCGCTGCTCGAGCAGACCCGTGCCGGCGCGACCCCCAACGTGCGCTTCCTGGGATGGCGCTCCGACGTCGAGGTCGTCCATGCCGCGGCGGACGTGGCGCTGCTGACCAGCGACAACGAGGGGATGCCCGTCAGCCTCGTCGAGGCTGCGCTGTGCGGGACGCCGGCGGTGAGCACGGACGTCGGGAGCGCTCGCGAAGTGGTCACCGGGGAGGTCACGGCGGCCGAGCCGGCGGCCCTGGCCGCCGCTGTGCGCCGCGTCCTCGCCCAGGACCTGGGTCCGGCGGCGCGGGTCGCAGCCTCGGCCAGGTTCGGGGTGCCGGCGATGGTGGAGGCGCACCGGCGGCTGTACGAGGAGGTCACCCGCGACTCGCCGCGCCGGTAGCCTTCGCGCCATGCGCGCCCTCATCACCGGCGGCGCCGGCTTCATCGGCTCGCATCTCGCCGACGCGCTGCTGGCCCGCGGCGACTCCGTCATCCTGCTGGACAACCTGAGCACCGGGCGCCTGGAGAACATCGAGCACCTGCGCCAGCGCGACGACGTCGAGTTCGTCCTCGGCAGCATCCTTAACGCCGACCTCATGGACGACGTCATCAGCCGCGTGGACGTCTGCTTCCACCTGGCCGCCGCCGTCGGTGTGCAGCTGATCGTGGACAAGCCGCTGGAGAGCCTGGCCACCAA
>JAOPWK010000184.1 GCA_025965735.1 Frankiales bacterium | reverse complement strand
ACCGGGGCCGCCGCGCCGACCGAGTCCGCCGCCCCCGCCGCCCCCGCCGAGGGCGACCCTCAGCAGTAGCCCGCCCGCAAGGCCGGCGGCGCCGGGGGAGACCCCTTCCGGCGCCGCCGACCTGCGTCCAACCCTCACCAGGAGACACACATGGCTTCCATCAGCGCTGCGGACATCAAGAAGCTCCGCGCGGCCACCGGCGCGGGCATGACCGACTGCAAGAACGCCCTCGTCGAGGCGGACGGCGACTACGACAAGGCGGTCGAGCAGCTCCGCATCAAGGGCCTCAAGGGCGTCGCCAAGCGCGAGGACCGCTCGGCCAACAACGGCCTGGTCATCGTCAAGCTCGACGGCACCAGCAAGGGCACCATGCTCGAGCTGGCCTGCGAGACCGACTTCGTGGCCAAGAGCGAGAAGTTCCAGACCCTGGCGCTGTCCGTCGTGGACGCGGCCTTCGGCGGCAACGACGTCAGCTCGGTCCAGGTCGACGGCCGCGACCTCAAGGACGTGCTCGACGACGCGAACGCCTCCATGGGCGAGAAGATCGAGGTCCGTCGGCTGACGACCTTCGAGGGCGCGTACGTCGGCAGCTACCTGCACCGCACCAACCCCGACCTGCCGCCGCAGCTCGGCGTGCTCGTCGAGCTCTCGGCCGAGAACGCCGAGGTCGCCAAGGACGTCGCGCAGCACATCGCGGCGTTCAGCCCGACCTACGTCTCCCGCAACGAGGTCCCCGAGGACGTCGTGGCCAAGGAGCGCGAGATCGCCGAGGCGACGGCCAAGGAGGAGGGCAAGCCCGAGGCTGCCCTCCCGAAGATCGTCGAGGGTCGCGTGAACGGCTTCTTCAAGGAGCAGGTCCTGCTCGAGCAGGCCTTCGCCAAGGACAACAAGAAGACCGTGGGCAAGGTGCTCGAGGAGGCCGGCGTCCAGCTGACCGGCTTCGTCCGCTTCAAGGTCGGGCAGGCCTGAGCCAGCCCGACCAGGAGCAGTAGGTTCCCCACCGACCGCACGCCGTACGAACCAGGAGGCCGCCACCCCGTGAGCAACGACAGGGAGGCGGCCTCCTCGGACGTACCAGCTCCGTACAGGAGGGTGCTGCTCAAGCTCTCCGGCGAGGTCTTCGGGGGCGGCGCGGTCGGGCTCGATCTCGACGTGGTGGCCGACATCGCGCGGCAGGTGCGCGACGTCGTGAACAGCGGCGTGCAGGTGGCGATCGTCGTCGGCGGCGGCAACTTCTTCCGCGGCGCCGAGATCGCGCAGCGGGGCATGGACCGTGCCCGCGCGGACTACATGGGCATGCTCGGCACGGTCATGAACTGCCTCGCGCTGCAGGACCTGCTGGAGCAGCAGGGCGTCGACACCCGCGTGCAGACGGCGATCACGATGGGGCAGGTCGCGGAGCCGTACATCCCGCGCCGCGCCATGCGCCACCTCGACAAGGGCCGGGTCGTCATCTTCGGCGCCGGCGCCGGCATGCCGTTCTTCTCCACCGACACCGTCGCGGCCCAGCGGGCGCTCGAGATCGGCTGCCAGGCGCTGCTCATGGCCAAGTCGATCGACGGGGTCTACGACGATGACCCGAACAAGAACCCCGACGCCGTGAAGTTCGACCAGGTGACCTACTCCGAGGTCCTGTCCAAGGACCTCAAGGTCGCCGACGCCGCGGCGTTCAGCCTCTGCATGGACAACAACCTGCCGATCATCGTGTTCGCGCTGCAGGAGGACGGCAACATCGGCCGGGCCGTCCGCGGTGAGAAGATCGGCACCCTCGTGAGCAGTCACTCATCCGCTGGAGAGCCCACATGATCGACGAGACCCTCCTCGACGCCGAGGAGAAGATGGAGAAGGCGGTCTCGGTCGCCAAGGAGGACTTCGGCGGCATCCGCACCGGCCGGGCCACGCCAGCCATGTTCAACAAGATCGTCGTCGACTACTACGGCGCGATGACCCCGGTGAACCAGCTGTCCTCGCTGACCGTTCCCGAGCCGCGGATGGCGATCATCGCCCCGTACGACAAGGGCTCGCTGGGCGTGATCGAGCGCGCGATCCGCGACTCCGACCTCGGCGTCAACCCGACGAACGACGGCAACATCATCCGCATCGTCTTCCCGCAGCTGACGGAGGAGCGGCGCCGCGAGTTCATCAAGGTCGCGCGCACCAAGGCGGAGGACGCCCGCATCTCCATCCGCAACATCCGCCGCAAGGCGATGGACGAGCTCGGCAAGCTCGCCAAGGACGGCGACGTGGGCGAGGACGAGGTCACCCGCGCCGAGAAGGAGCTCGAGAAGACCACGCACCAGTACGTCGCGTCGGTCGACGAGCTGCTGCGGCACAAGGAAGCCGAGCTGCTCGAGGTCTGATGGAGATCCCCGCCATCGAGACCGCGCCCGCGCCCCCCGAGGGCGCACCCGGCAAGAAGGGCGCCGACAAGGCCTCCCGCGCCGGCCGCAACCTGCCCGCGGCGATCGCCGTCGGCGTCGGCCTCGGCGTGGTCATCACCGCCCCGCTGTTCTCGCCGTGGCGGTGGCTGTTCATCGGCGTGCTGGTCGCGGCGGTGTCGCTCGGCATCTACGAGATCGTGCAGTCGCTGCGCCGCCTCGGGGCGCTGCCGCCGATGCTGCCGCTGATGATCGGCGGCGCCGCGATGCTGGTGCTGGCCTACCGGGAGGGGCCGGAGGCCCTGTTCCTCGGGCTCGTGATGACGGTGCTGGCGTGCCTGGCCTGGCGCATGGCCGACCCCGCGGAGGGCTTCCTCCGCGACGTCGCGGCCTCGACGTTCACCGCGGCGTACGTGCCGTTCCTGGCCGGCTTCTGCGCGCTGCTGGCCATCCCGGACGACGGGCCCCGGCGGGTCACGGCGTTCATCGCGGTCGTGGTCTGCAGCGACGTCGGCGGCTACGCAGCAGGGGTGCTGTTCGGCAAGCACCCGATGGCTCCGTCGGTCTCGCCGAAGAAGTCGTGGGAGGGCTTCGCCGGCTCGCTCACCGCCTGCGCGCTCGCCGGCGCGATCTTCTTCTGGACGCTGTTCGACGCCAACCCGCTGCTCGGGGTCGTCTACGGCCTCGCGATCGTGGCCAGCGCCACCCTGGGCGACCTGGGGGAGTCGATGGTCAAGCGCGACATCGGCATCAAGGACATGGGCACGCTGCTTCCCGGCCACGGCGGGATCATGGACCGGCTGGACTCGCTGCTCCCGACCGCGCCGATCGCCTGGCTGCTGCTCGCCGCCTTCGTCCCCTACCCCTAGCTAGAAGAAGCGGGCGGCGAGCTCCTCGAGCTGCGCGGTCGACGGCGCCGGGGCGAGCTCCGAGCGGCTGCTGCGGGAACCGCGCTGCCACTGCGCGTAGGTCTCGGCGAAGTCGCCGGCGGGCGTCGCGAAGTCGGTGCAGGCGTTGCACCCGAACCACGGCGTCCCGGCCGGGATGCCGCGGGCCTCCATCCACTGCGCCCGCAGCGCGTCGGTCATCCGGGTGGCATCCAGGACGTGGCCCAGCTCGTGCGCCAGCACGTGCAGCAGCAGGGCGTCAGGCTGCCGGGCGCAGGAGCGGACGAAGACCTCCACCCGCGCCGCCTCGAGGTCGGCGAGCCCCAGCACGTCGGACCGGGCCGGGTGGAAGGCGACCGGCACGGCGCGGGCGTCGGCCG
>JAOPWK010000181.1 GCA_025965735.1 Frankiales bacterium | reverse complement strand
CGCGCCGCGTACGAGGCGAAGTTCCCGACGCTGGGCCTGACCTACGACGACGTCCTGCTGCTGCCGGGCGAGACCGACGTCATCCCGAGCGAGGTCGACACCACCAGCCGGTTGACCCGCGGCATCTCGCTGCGCGTCCCGCTGGTGTCGAGCGCCATGGACACGGTGACCGAGTCGCGGATGGCGATCGCCATGGCCCGCCAGGGCGGCATCGGGATCCTGCACCGCAACCTGTCGATCGACGACCAGGCGTACCAGGTCGACCTGGTCAAGCGCACCCAGACCGGCATGATCAGCAACCCGGTGACGATCGGCCCGAAGGCCACGCTCGAGGACCTCGACGAGCGGTGCGGGCAGTACCGCGTCTCCGGCCTGCCGGTCGTCGACGAAGACGGCACGCTGATCGGGATCTGCACCAACCGCGACCTGCGCTTCGTGCCGGTGGCGGAGTGGGCCACGACGCTTGTCGCCGACGTCATGACGCCGATGCCGCTGGTCACCGCGCCGCTCGGCATCTCGCGCGAGGACGCCACCACGATCCTGCGCAAGCACAAGCGTGAGCGGCTCCCGATCGTGGACGACAGCGGCCGCCTCGCCGGGCTCATCACGGTGAAGGACTTCGTCAAGAGCGAGCAGTTCCCGTTCGCCTCCAAGGACGAGGACGGCCGGCTGCTCGTCGGCGCCGCGATCGGCTACTTCGGCGACGCGTGGGAGCGGGCGACGACGCTGGTGGAGGCGGGCGTCGACGTGCTGGTGCCGGACGTGGCGAACGGCCACGCCCGCCTCATGCTCGACATGATCGCCCGGCTGAAGAAGGACCCCGCCACGCGTCACGTGCAGGTCCTCGGCGGCAACGTCGCCACCCGCGCCGGGGCGCAGGCGCTGGTCGACGCGGGCGCCGACGGCGTGAAGGTCGGCGTCGGACCGGGCTCGATCTGCACGACCCGCGTCGTCGCCGGCGTCGGCGTCCCGCAGGTCACCGCCATCTTCGAGGCGTCCCGCGCCTGCGAGCCGGCCGGCGTGCCGGTCGTGGGCGACGGCGGCCTGGCGTACTCGGGCGACATCGCCAAGGCCCTCGTCGCCGGCGCCGACACCGTCATGATCGGCTCGCTGCTGGCCGGCTGCGACGAGAGCCCCGGCGAGATGGTGTTCGTGGGCGGCAAGCAGTACAAGAGCTACCGCGGCATGGGCTCCCTGGGAGCGATGGCGTCCCGCGGCAAGAAGTCCTTCAGCAAGGACCGCTACTTCCAGGCCGACGTCACGGCCGACGAGCTGATCGTGCCGGAGGGCATCGAGGGCCGGGTGCCGTACCGCGGCCCGCTCAGCACGGTCGCGCACCAGCTCATCGGCGGGCTGCACCAGTCGATGTTCTACGTGGGTGCGCGCACGATCGGCGAGCTCAAGGAGCGCGGCCGCTTCGTCCGCATCACCGCCGCCGGGCTCAAGGAGAGCCACCCGCACGACGTCACGATGACCGTCGAGGCGCCGAACTACGGGAGCCGGAGCTGATGGCGGACGTCGAGATCGGCATCGGCAAGAGCGGCCGGCGGGCGTACGGCTTCGACGAGATCGCGGTCGTCCCCTCGCGTCGCACGCGCGACCCCGAGGACGTCTCCTTGGCGTGGGAGATCGACGCGTACCGCTTCGAGCTGCCGCTGGTCGCGTCCGCCATGGACGGAGTCGTCTCGCCCACCACCGCGATCGAGATCGGCCGGCTCGGCGGGCTCGGCGTGCTGAACCTCGAGGGCCTCTGGACCAGGTACGACGACCCGGAGCCGCTGCTGGACGAGATCGCCTCGCTGCCCGAGGGGACGGCGACGGCGCGGATGCAGGAGATCTACAGCAAGCCGATCGAAGCCGACCTGATCACCGCGCGGGTCAAGCAGATCCGCGACGCCGGCGTCACGGTGGCGGCGTCGCTGACGCCGCAGCGGACGGTGCAGTTCGCGCAGACGGTGCTCGACAGCGGCGTCGACCTGTTCGTCATCCAGGGCACGGTCGTCTCCGCCGAGCACGTGTCCTCGCGCTCAGAACCGCTGAACCTCAAGCGGTTCATCGCCGACCTCGACGTGCCGGTCCTCGTCGGCGGGTGCGCGACCTACCAGTCGGCGCTGCACCTCATGCGCACCGGCGCGGCCGGCATCCTCGTCGGCGTCGGCCCGGGCCAGGCCAACACCACTCGGGGCGTGCTCGGCCTCGGCGTGCCGATGGCGACGTCGATCGCGGACGCCGCAGGAGCGCGCCGCGACTACCTCGACGAGTCCGGCGGCCGGTACGTCCACGTGATCGCCGACGGCGGCATGCGCACCGGCGGCGACGTCGCCAAGGCGATCGCCTGCGGCGCCGACGCCGTGATGATGGGCTCGCCGCTGGCGCGCGCCTCCGACGCGCCCGGCCGCGGCTGGCACTGGGGCCACGGGTCGTACCACCCTGAGCTCCCGCGCGGGACGCGCGTGAAGGTCGAGCCCGTCGGCACTCTCGAGGAGGTGCTGCTCGGTCCGGCACGCACCGACGAGGGCACGACCAACCTGTTCGGCGGCCTGCGCCGCGCGATGGCGATGACCGGCTACAGCTCCATCAAGGAGTTCCAGAAGGTCGAGGTCATGGTGGCGCCGTCGGTCACGACCGAGGGCAAGAGCCTGCAGCGCCAGCAGGGCGTGGGCATGGGCGCCCGCTAGTAGGCAGCGGGGTGCACGCCGTCAGCTGGGGTCTTCCAGCGGCGGCAGCTGGCTGCCGGGTGGGATCTGGGGCGGGATGGTGCGCTTGGTCTTGCGCTTGTAGACGCCGCGGGTGGGGCTGGTCCAGGTGATGGTGCCGTCGGGGTTCGAGGTGGCTGTTCCAGCCGTTCTGACCGCCGCGCGCAGCTCACCGGGTGTCAGCTCCACCGGCCCGGTGGTGTCGAAGCCGAGGACCTGGTCCAGGACGAGGGCGGCGTGCGGCGGGGCGAGGTGCTCGATCTCGTCCAGCACCGCCAG
>JAOPWK010000161.1 GCA_025965735.1 Frankiales bacterium | reverse complement strand
CGCCCAGGACGGCCTCGTCGTCGCCGACCGGCGCCTGCAGGGACAGCGTGTCGCGGCCGTGGCGCAGGATCTCCTCGACCTTCTCCGCGGTCATCGCGAGCGGCTCGCCGATCTCCTCGGAGGAGGGTTCGCGGCCCAGGCTCTGGGTGAGGTCGCGGCGGGTGCGGGTCACCTTGGTGATCAGCTCGGCCATGTGGACCGGCACGCGGATGGTGCGGCCCTGGTCGGCCAGCGCGCGCTGCAGCGCCTGGCGGATCCACCAGGTGGCGTAGGTCGAGAACTTGTAGCCCTTGGCGTAGTCGAACTTCTCGACGGCGCGCACCAGGCCCAGGTTGCCCTCCTGCACGAGGTCGAGCAGGTCCAGGCCGCGGCCCTGGTAGCGCTTGGCCAGCGAGACGACCAGGCGCAGGTTGGCCTCGAGCAGGTGGCGCTTGGCGACCTCGCCGTCCTTCTCGATCTCGACCAGGTCGCGGCGCATCGCTGCGGCGATCTTGGCCTCGCCCGAGGCGTGCTGGCTCAGCTTGTAGGTGGCGAACAGGCCGGCCTCGATGCGCTTGGCCAGGTCGACCTCGAGCTCGGCGGTCAGCAGCGCGACGCGGCCGATCTCGCGCAGGTAGGCCTTGACCAGGTCGATGCCGGGCGGCGGCTCGTCGAGCGCCAGGGGCTTGTCCTCGTCGGACACCACCACCGGCGCGGCGGCGGGCTCGGCGAAGACGGTGTCGCCGTCGGGCAGCGCGGCCTCGGCGACGGCGGCGGCCGCCTCCTCCTTGGTCTGCTTGGGGGCAGCCTTGACGGGCGTCTTCGGGGCTGCCTTGGCTGCTGCCTTGGCGGCGGCGGCCTTGGGAGCGGTCTTCGTCGGCACTGCGGTGTCCTCTCCGGACGGGTCGGCCGAGGGGCTCGGCACAGTGCGCCCGGCGGGGCGCGTCTCCTGGGGCCCGGCAGCCCGCTTGGCCGGCCGGGCTACCGAGGTCTTGGTGGTACGACGAGCGCGTGCGGCGGGACGTTCCGCTGACGGGTCGGTGTCAGCGTGCAGCACCGCGCCCTGCTCGGACAGCGACCGGAGCACGGTGCGTGCCTCGGCCGGGCCGATGCCGGCGGCGTCGAAGGCCGAGCGCAGCTGCGCGAGGGACAGCGGTCCCTCGGACTGGGAGCGCGCGACCAGCGTCTCGACGACGTCGGCGGGGCGTGCGGGGGCGGGCATGTCTCTCCTGTGCTCTGCGGGTCATGGCTCGGGTCGTCGTCGTCCCGCAGCGTCGCGCGGGGCACGCCGTGCGGAGACGGCGGGGACGTCTCAGAGAGACGCCTCGTGGAGCAGGCGGCTCGCAGGGGTCCAACGATCCCCCGGACCGACCGATTCCGGTAGCCCCCTCCGGGTGAGGTCGCTCACAGGCCTACCCGCGCCGCGCCGTCCCTATCCGGACGAAAGGGACGTCAGCCCCAGCCCAGGTCGTGCAGCCGGTCGTCGTCGATCCCGACGTGGTGGCCGAACTCGTGCACGACGGTGATCGCGATCTCCTCGATCAGGTGGTCGGTGTCCTCGGCCATCAGGCACAGCGGGATCCGGTACAGGCTGATGCGGTCCGGCAGCACGCCGCTGTAGTGCTCCCCGCGCTCGGTCAGCGCCACCCCGTCGTACAGGCCCAGGATGTCGGGCTCCTCGGCGTTCTCGTCCTCGACGACGACCACGACGTTGGAGAACCTCGCCGCGAGCTCCGGCGGCAGGCTGTCCAGGGCGTCGGCGACGTACCCCTCGAACTCGGCGAGGGAGACGGGCTGCACGCGCCGAGGCTACGACCGCGCGAGACCACCCGGCGCTGGTGGGTCTGCGCGAAGCGCCCCTGGTCTCCGGCGAGGCCGTTCCCCGTCCTGCGCCGTCGGCGCGCCGGGCCGTCAGGGGCCGCGTCCTGGGCAGCGGCGCAGCCCAGCACCAGGAGCACCCGGCCGTCAGGCCCGGGCACCAGCGCGTGGTCCTGGTCGGACTCGCCGCTGCCCTCCACGAGGTCGGCGGCTCACGCGCGCCCGGCTCTCAGCCGGGCTGCAGGTGCTGAACGCGAGGGTCGGCTGGGGCTGGGCTGACCCGTCGCCGTTCTGGCCATCGCGGCCGTGGCGCTCGCGGCACCGGCGGCTGCGGCTAGTCCAGGTAGTCGCGCAGCTTCTGCGACCGCGACGGGTGGCGCAGCTTGGACAGCGTCTTGCTCTCGATCTGGCGGATCCGCTCACGGGTCAGGCCGAACTCGCGGCCGATCTCGTCCAGCGTCCGCGGCTGGCCGTCGACCAGGCCGAAGCGCATCTTCACGACGGCCGCCTCGCGGTCGGTCAGCGTGCGCAGGACCTCGCCGAGCTGCTCCTGCATCAGGCCGTACGACACGACCTCCGCGGCGACCGGCGCGTCCGCGTCCTCGATGAAGTCACCGAGGCTGGAGTCCTGGTCGTCGCCGATCGTGGTCTCGAGGCTCACTGGCTCGCGCGCGTAGCCCTGGATCTCGACGACCTTCTCAGGCGTCATGTCGAGCTCCTTGGCGAGCTCCTCCGGGGTGGGCTCGCGGCCGAGCTCCTGCAGCATCTCGCGCTGCACGCGGGTCAGCTTGTTGATCTGCTCGACCATGTGCACCGGGATGCGGATGGTGCGCGCCTGGTCGGCCTTGGCGCGGGTGATCGCCTGCCGGATCCACCAGGTGGCGTAGGTGGAGAACTTGTAGCCCTTGGTGTAGTCGAACTTCTCGACCGCGCGGATCAGGCCGAGGTTGCCCTCCTGGATGAGGTCGAGGAAGAGCATGCCGCGCCCGAGGTAGCGCTTGGCGATGGAGACGACCAGGCGCAGGTTGGCCTCGAGCAGGTGGCGCTTGGCCTTGCCGCCGTCGACGACGAGCCAGTCGAGGTCGCGGCGCAGGGCGGCCGACAGCTTCGGGGCCTCGCCCGCCTCGGCCTGGCGGATCTTCTCGGCGGCGAACAGGCCGGCCTCGATGCGCTGCGCGAGGTCGACCTCCATCTCGGCCGTGAGCAGCGGGACCTTGCCGATCTCCTTGAGGTACGCCCGCACCAGGTCGGTGGAGATGCCGACCTCGCCCTCGGCGGCGAGCGGCTTCTTCTCGTCCTCGTCGTCCTCGTCGTCGTCCGACTTGGCCTTGGCTGCCCCGCCCTCTCCGTCGTCGTCCTCGTCGTCCTCGTCGTCGTCCTCGACCGCGGGGGTCGCCCCGGCGGCGGCGGCCAGCGCCGGGTCGGCGGCAGCGACCACGAGCGGGTCGATCACGGCGACGGGGTCGGCCGCGGCGTCGGCGACGACGTCCGGGTCCTCGACGAGGGCCGCCGGGTCGACGTCCTGCAGGTCCTCG
>JAOPWK010000144.1 GCA_025965735.1 Frankiales bacterium | reverse complement strand
CGCTCGATCTCCTTCTCGCGCCCGATGACCGGGTCGAGCTTGGACTCGCGCGCCGCCTGCGTGAGGTTGCGGCCGAACTGGTCGAGCACCAGCGACGTCGACGGCGTGCCCTCGGCCGGGCCGCCGGAGGTGGCGGACTCCTTGCCCTGGTAGCCGGACAGCAGCTGGATGACCTGCTGGCGCACGCGGTTGAGGTCGGCGCCGAGCTTGACCAGCACCTGGGCGGCCACACCCTCGCCCTCGCGGATGAGGCCGAGCAGGATGTGCTCGGTGCCGATGTAGTTGTGGCCCAGCTGCAGCGCCTCGCGCAGCGACAGCTCGAGGACCTTCTTGGCGCGCGGCGTGAACGGGATGTGCCCGCTCGGCGCCTGCTGCCCCTGGCCGATGATCTCCTCGACCTGGTTGCGCACGCCCTCGAGGGAGATGCCGAGGGACTCCAGCGCCTTCGCCGCGACGCCCTCGCCCTCGTGGATCAGGCCCAGCAGGATGTGCTCGGTCCCGATGTAGTTGTGGTTGAGCATCCGGGCCTCTTCTTGGGCCAGGACGACCACCCGACGGGCTCGGTCGGTGAAACGCTCGAACATCTTTCGCTCCTCACGGGGCGGGGACGCGTCGCCTCGTCCTCGCACACTAGCCCCGGGATCCCGGGCTCGTACCACTCGTGCTGACCCTCGTTCCAACCCCTCGCGGCCGGTGGGCGTTCCCTGCCGCATACGCCGGGAGCGAAACCCCGCGAGCCCTCCCCACCGGACGGTGGGACGGGCTCGCGGGACGTGCCGGCCCTCAGTGCGCCTTGTCGTAGGCCTCCTGGACGGTGGCGGACAGCCGGCCGCGCTCGCTGACCGTGTGGCCGTTCTTGCGGGCCCACTCGCGGATGGCCTGCACCCGCTCGCGGTCGCTGCCCGCCGCCGCCGGACGGGAGGTGCCGCGGGAGGAGCGGCGCGGACCAGTGGAGGCCGCCGGACGGCCGGCGCGGCGCGCGGAGCCGACGAAGCGGGCGAAGGCGTCGCGCATCTCCGCCGCATGCTCCTCGCAGGTGTCGATCTCGTAGGAGGAGCCGTCGAGCCCGAAGGCGACGGTCTCCACGCCTTCGACCTCGTCCTCGTGCAGGTCGCACACGAGCATGACCTGGACCTTCTGCGCCATTTCCTGTCCCCTTTTCGAATGCGTTCCACAAGACAAGCAGAAAGGACGGGGAAAGGCGAATCAGGTGTCGAGCTCGAGCTTTCCCGCGCGAAAGGCGTCGACGAACAGCCGGTGGTCGGCGCGTGCCCTTTCCGAGTACTCCAGCGCGAAGGCGGTGAGGTCCTCCACCAGCTCGTCCTCCCGCCCCCGGACCACGCCGGCGACCGCGTCCTCGACCTGGAAGTCGACCAGCGGCGTCGCCACGTCGTCGACGTCGGAGACGCAGTGGACCTTGGCCGTCGCGCGGCCGAGCTGCTCGAGCACCCCTGACATCTCGTCCGGCTCGGTGAGCGAGGACCAGTCCAGGTCGGCCTCGTACGGGCTGTACTCCGCGACGACGAAGCCGACACCCTGCACCTGGGTCCAGCCCAGCCACGGGTCGGCATGCGCCTGCAGCGCCCGCTGGCTCAGGACGGTGCGGTGGCCGTGGTGCAGGAAGGCGCTCGTGCAGCGCGCGTCCTCGACGATGCGGCTCGGCGCGGCGACGTTGCCCTGCTTCATGGTCAGGACGACGTCGTTCTCCAGCGCCTCGGTGTGGCCCTCGACGAGCAGGCTGTACGCCGGCAGCCCTGCGCTGCCGATCCCGAAGCCGCTCTTGCCGACGGCGTCCTTGAGCTTGTACGTCAGCGAGCCCATGCGCTTGGAGTCCGGGATCGTCTCGAGGTAGCCGGCGAACGCCCTCTCGACGCGGGCCCGCTCGCCCGGCTCCAGCTCGCGCACGCCCGGCGCGTGGCGGAAGCGCCGGTCGTAGTCCTCCACCACCGTCACCCGGTCGAGCAGGTCGATCCGGGTGGACAGCTGCGCGGTGAGCAGCGCGTCCTTGACCGGGCCCTGGGTGTTGGCCAGCCGCAGCGACCACTCGTGGTCGCGGTCGCTGTCGACGAAGTGGTGCACCTGGTCGAGGTAGGCGCGCAGGTAGACCTGCACCAGGCCGGTGATGTCCTCGTCGGAGACGGCCTTGGTCCAGCCCATCAGCGCGACGCTGGCGACCAGCCGCTGCAGGTCCCAGGTGAAGTGCCCGAGGTAGGCCTCGTCGAAGTCGTTGACGTCGAAGACGAGGTGTCCTTCGCCGTCCATGTACGTGCCGAAGTTCTCCGCGTGCAGGTCGCCCTGGATCCAGACACGGGCGGTGCGCTCGTCCGCCCACCGGTCCTCGCGGTCCCGCACGTCGGCGTAGAACAGCGCGGCGCTCCCCCGGTAGAAGGCGAACGGGTCCGACGCCATCTTGCGGAACTTGCGCCGGATGGCCGTGGCGTCCGCCTGCGCCAGCGGGCCGAAGGCCTCGGTGAAGACCTCGACGATCAGGCCGGTGCGGTCGGACTCGGTCTGGGGCACGGGCGACAGGCTAGGTCTCAGCACGCCTCCAGCGGACGCACAGCGCACTGCCAGGTCCAGCCCGCACCCTGGGACCTCCCCCGGACCCAGGAGCACGCAGTGAGCAGCACCCGGCACGACGACCACGACCACCCGGTGGACGGCGGCATCGAGCGCGACCTGCCGCGGCTGCTGTCGCGGCGCCGCGCCCTCGGCGGGCTGCTCGGCGTGTCCGGCATGGCGCTGCTGGCGTCCTGCGGCTCCTCGGGCACCACGACGACGACGTCGAGGGCTGCCGCGTCCCCGCTTCGGGGAGGGGGCGAGACGCCGGTGGCGACCGGCGAGATCCCCACCGAGACCGCGGGACCGTTCCCCGGCAACGGCAGCAACGGCGCCAATGTCCTCACCGAGGCCGGCGTGGTCCGCAAGGACATCCGCACCAGCGTCGGCAGCGCGAGCGGCACCGCCGAGGGCGTCCCGCTGACGATCCGCCTGAAGGTGCTCGACCTCTCCGGCACGACGAGCACCCCGCTCGAGGGTGCGGCCGTCTACCTCTGGCACGCGGACCGCAACGGCGACTACTCGATGTACTCCGCCGCGGCGGCGGACGAGAACTACCTGCGCGGCGTGCAGGTGGCCGACGCGGACGGGATGCTCGAGTTCACCAGCGTCTTCCCTGCCTGCTACGACGGGCGCTGGCCGCACATCCACTTCGAGGTCTACCCGACCCTCGACGCGGCGACGTCCTCCTCGAACAAGCTGCGCACGACCCAGCTGGCCCTGCCGCAGGACGTGTGCGACCAGGTGTACGCGGCAGCCGGCTACGAGCAGAGCGTCAGCACCATGTCCCGCGTCAGCCTCGACAGCGACATGGTCTTCTCCGACGGCTACTCGCTGCAGATGGCCAAGACGACCGGCAGCAACGCCGAAGGCTGGACCGCAGAGCTGACCGTCCCGGTCTAGGTCTGCGGCCGCACGAGCGGGAACAGGATCGTCTCGCGGATCGGGGCGCCGGTGAGCAGCATGACCAGGCGGTCGATGCCCATACCCTGCCCACCCATCGGCGGGGCGCCGTGCTCGAGCGCGCGCAGGAAGTCCTCGTCGAGCTGCATCGCCTCCGGGTCGCCACCGGCCGCCTTGAGGCTCTGCTCGGTCAGACGACGGCGCTGCTCCACCGGGTCGACCAGCTCGGAGTACGCGACGGCCAGCTCGGTGCCGGCGACCACGAGGTCCCACGCCTCGGTGAGCCGCGGGTCGTCGCGGTGGTTGCGGGCCAGCGGCCGGGCGCTGACGGGGTAGTCGCGCACGAAGGTCGGCGCGAGCAGGGTGTGCTCGACGAGCTTCTCGTACAGCTCGAGCGCGACCTCGCCGGCGTCCCAGCCGGGCTGCAGCGCCACACCGTGCCGGTCCGCCAGCTCCACCAACCGCTCCACCGGCGTGCCCGCGTCCACGGTCTCGCCGACCGCCTCGGACACCAGGCCGTGGAGGGTCGCGCTGCGCCACGGCTGCTCGAGGTCGATCTCCCCGCCCTGGCCGTCGGGGACGACGGTCCGGCCGATGCACCGCGCCGCCTCGAGCACCATCTCGCGGGTGAGGTCGGCGCAGGTGTCGTAGTCGCCGTAGGCCTCGTAGAACTCGAGCATCGTGAACTCCGGCGAGTGCGTGGAGTCCACGCCCTCGTTGCGGAAGATGCGGCCGATCTCGAAGACCTTGTCGACGCCGCCGACGACGAGCCGCTTGAGGTAGAGCTCGAGCGCGATGCGCAGCGTCATGTCGAGGTCCAGCGCGTTGAGGTGGGTCGCGAAGGGACGTGCCGCGGCGCCGCCGTGCACCGCCTGCAGCACCGGCGTCTCCACCTCGACGAAGTCGTGGGCGTGCAGCACGTCGCGCACGGCCTTCACGACCGCTGCTCTGTCGCGCACCATGCGACGGCTCTCGGGGTTCACGATCAGGTCGACGTACCGCTGGCGGATCCGCAGCTCCGGGTCGGTCAGCCCGTGGTGCTTGTCCGGCAGCGGACGCAGCGCCTTGCTGGTCAGCACCCACTCGCTCGCCAGGACGCTCAGCTCGCCGCGACGGCTGCTGATGACCTCGCCGGTGACGCCGACGTGGTCGCCGAGGTCGACGTCGGACTTCCACGCGGCGAGACGCTCCTCGCCGACGCCGTCGAGGCTGACCATCACCTGCAGCTGCGTGTCGCCCTCCTGCAGGGTGGCGAAGCAGAGCTTGCCTCCGGTGCGGCTGAGCACCACGCGGCCGGTGATGCTGACGACGTCGCCACTGGCGGTGTCGGTCTCCAGGTGCGCGTACTGCTCGCGGACCTGCGCCAGGCTGCTCGTGCGGGGAGCGCCGAGCGGGTACGGCGGCGTGCCGGCGGCGAGCAGCCGGTCGTACTTCTCCCGGCGCACCCGCACCTGCTCCGGTAGGTCGTCCTCGGCGGTTTTCGGGGGCGCGTCGCTCACCAGGTCAGGCTAGTTGTCAGCTGTTGCGCTCGTAGACCAGGCGCAGCCCGATGAGCGTCAGGTCGGGCTCGTGGTGGTCCAGCGTCTCGCAGACGGTGAACATCAGCGGCGAGAGCCCGCCGGTCGCGAGCACGACGGGCCGCTCCCCCAGCTCTTCGGTGATGCGGCGGACCATCCCGTCGACCTGACCGGCGAAGCCGTACAGCAGTCCCGACTGCAGGGCCTCGTTCGTCGTCTTGCCGATGACCGAGCGCGGTCGCTTGAGCTCGACCTTGAACAGCCGGGCAGCCCGTGCGGCGAGGGCGTCCACCGAGATCTCGATGCCCGGGGCCAGCGCCCCGCCCAGGAACTCGCCCTTGGCGCTGACCACGTCGAAGTTGGTGGACGTGCCGAAGTCCACGACGATCGCGGGGCCGCCGTAGAGGGTGTGCGCGGCGAGGGTGTTCACGACGCGGTCCGGCCCCACCTCACGCGGGTTGTCGTACAGCAGCGGCACGCCGGTCTTGACGCCCGGGCCGACGACGACGGTCGGCACGTCGGAGAAGTAGCGGTCGAACATGCGCCGCAGCTCCTCGAGCACGCTCGGCACCGTCGAGCAGACGGCGACGCCGTCCGGCGCCGGCTGCGCGGCGAGCAGCCCGCGGAACATCAGCGCCAGCTCGTCCGCCGTCACCCGCGGGTCGGTCTTGATGCGGTAGCTCTCGAACAGGTGGTCGCCGTCGAACAGGCCGAGGACGATGTTGGTGTTGCCGACGTCGACGGTGAGCAGCATCAGGTCGTCCTCAGGTCGACGCCCAGGTCCAGGACCGGAGCGGAGTGGGTGAGCG
>JAOPWK010000106.1 GCA_025965735.1 Frankiales bacterium | reverse complement strand
CGCCTCGACGGCGTCCGGCTCGCGCTCGTAGACGGCCAGCTCGTGCACCAGCTCGAGCAGCACCGGGACGTCGGCCGCGACGGCCTGCCGGATCACGCGTTCCACGACAGCACCGCCGGGCAGCCGTCCGCCTCGCCCTCCGCCGTCAGCGGGACGTCGGAGCGCCCCGTGTGCCGGCCGTCGCGCGACCACTCCGTCTGCCCGTGCCGCACGAGCACCACCTCCGCCATGCGGCCGACCCTAGACATGCCGAAGGCCGGCCCCGTCGCGGGACCGGCCTCCGAGGCGAGAGCGCCTACGCAGCAGGCTTCTCGTACGTCTTGCCCTTGGTCTCCCAGAAGATCGCGGCGATCTCGTCGATGCCGTCGAGCAGCTTCTGGCCCTCGGCGGGGTCGATCTTCTGCTTGGCGCCGGTGCCGCTGGCCTGCTTGATCGTGTTGTTGATCAGCATGTGCAGCTGCGGGTACTTGTCGAAGTGCTCGGCCTTGAAGTAGTCGTGCCAGAGCACCGCGAGGTGGTTCTTCGCGATCGTGGCGCGCTCGTTGATGATGCCGATCGCGCGGGCCCGGAAGACCGGGTCCTCGTTCGCGAGGTACTTCTCCTGCATGGCCTTGACCGACTGGGCCTCGATGCGGGCCTGCGCGGGGTCGTAGACGCCGCAGGGCAGGTCGCAGTGGGCCGAGACGACTGTGCGGGGGGTGAGGAAGCGGGGCAGGCGCATGCTTCGTCCTTCCATCGAGGATGTCCTTTCCTACGACCCTAGTCCGGAGGTCCGGTGCGCGCCGTTCTGGTCCGAGGACCGTCGATGCTGCCGACGCTGCGGGACGGCGACTGCCTGCTGGTACGAGGGTCCCGCGGGGTGCCAGCCGGTTCCGTGGTGGTCGCCCGCTTCCGGGCGCGGCCCGACCTGCTCGTGGTCAAGCGGGCGGTGCGGCCGGTGGGGGACCTGTGGTGGGTCGAGGGTGACAACCCCGCGGTGACGGACGACAGCCGGCGCTACGGCCCGGCGGAGGTGGTCGCCGTCGTGCTGCTGCGCTACTGGCCGCTGCCGCCGCGCAGGGTGTCGTAGAAGCGGACGCACTCGTCGTACGACGGCAGCAGCCCGTCTGCGCGCGCCTGCTCCAGGGTGGGCGCCGCGGCGTCCTTGTCGGACAGCAGCGGCTCCACGTCGCCCGGCCAGGGCAGGTCGAGCGCGGGGTCCAGCGGGTGGATGCCGTGCTCGTGGCCGGGGTTGTACGGCTCGCTGCACAGGTAGGTCACGTTGGCGTCGTCGGTCAGCGCGAGGAACGCGTGGCCGAGCCCCTCGGAGAGGTAGATGCCGCGGCGGTCCACGTCGTCCAGCCGCACCGCGTCGCTGACGCCGAAGGTGGGGGAGCCGACGCGGATGTCGACCACCACGTCGAGCACCGCGCCGCGGGTGCAGTAGACGTACTTCGCCTGCCCCGGAGGCACGTCCGCGAAGTGCACGCCGCGCAGGGTCCCGCGGCTGCTGACGCTGTGGTTGGCCTGCTTCACGGTCAGCGGGTGGCCCAGGGCCTGCTCGAGGACCTGCCCCTTGAACCACTCGAGGAAGACCCCGCGCGGGTCCGGGAACTGGCGGGGGGTGAACGACCACGCACCCGGCACCTTGAGCTCGTCGACCTGCACGCCCCGACCCTAGGGCCCGCCCTCGGCTCTGCGAGGATGGGTGCCGTCTCGCACGGGTGATCCCCGTCCGGCACGTCCCCGCGCGGCCCCCGGCCCGCGCACGCCGACGTCGTCGTACGTGTCCCCGTCCCCGAGGAGAGCCATGACCGCCCAGCTGGAGGCGCCCGTCTTGTCCGAGCCAGCGTCCCCCTCCGCCAGCCCCTCCGCGGCCGCCCGCGACGCGGATCCGGTCTTCGCGCTGCACCGCGGCGGCAAGGTGGAGGTCGTCTCCACCGTCCCCGTCGACACCCGCGAGGACCTGTCGCTCGCCTACACGCCCGGCGTCGCCCGCGTCTGCACGGCGATCGAGCAGGAGCCCGACCTGGCCTACGACTACACGTGGAAGTCCTCCACGGTCGCGGTCGTCACCGACGGCACCGCCGTCCTCGGTCTCGGTGACATCGGACCGGCGGCCGCGCTGCCGGTCATGGAGGGCAAGGCCCTGCTGTTCAAGCAGTTCGGCGGCGTGAACGCCGTCCCGATCTGCCTCGACGTCACCGACCTCGACGAGCTGGTCGAGACGATCGTGCGGCTGGCGCCGGCCTTCGGCGGCATCAACCTCGAGGACATCAGCGCGCCGCGCTGCTTCGAGGTGGAGCGGCGCGTGCAGGACAGGCTCGACATCCCGGTCTTCCACGACGACCAGCACGGCACGGCGATCGTCTGCCTCGCCGCGCTCCGCAACGCCGCGAAGCTCACCGGGCGCTCGCTCGGTGACCTGCGCGTCGTCGTCTCCGGCGCCGGCGCCGCCGGGATCGCCGTGTCGAAGATGATCCTCGAGGCCGGCATCGGCGAGCTCGCCATCGCCGACAGCAAGGGCATCGTGCACGCGGCCCGCGACGACCTGAACGACGAGAAGCGCCTGTTCGCAGCGATCAGCAACAAGGACAACCGGACCGGCAGCTTCGTCGAGGCGCTGGCCGGGGCGGACGTGCTGGTCGGGCTGTCCTCCGGGACGGTGCCGGTGGAGGCGGTGGAGTCCATGGCCCCCGACGGCATCGTCTTCGCGATGGCGAACCCGACGCCCGAGGTGCACCCGGACGTCGCGCACGCCGCCGGTGCGCGCGTGGTCGCCACCGGGCGCAGCGACTTCCCGAACCAGATCAACAACGTGCTGGCCTTCCCCGGCGTGTTCAAGGGCGCGATGGCCGTGCGCGCGACGCGGGTCACCGAGGGCATGAAGCTCGCCGCGTCCGAGGCGCTCGCGGCCGTGGTGGGCGACGAGCTGTCCGCCGAGTGCGTCATCCCCAGCGTGTTCGACCCGCGGGTCGCACCGGCCGTCGCGGAGGCCGTTGCGGCAGCCGCCCGCGCCGAGGGTGTCGCCCGGCTCTAGGGTCCGCTCATGCTCGCCGTCACCTGCACGTCCCAGTCCGCCGACGACCCCCTCTCCGGCCTCACCGTCGGCGAGGTGGCCGACCCGACGGTGCCGGATGGCTGGGCGCGCGTCACCGTGCGCGCCGCGTCGCTGAACCACCACGACCTCTGGTCCCTCCGGGGCGTCGGCCTGCCGGCCGACCGGCTGCCGATGGTGCTCGGCTGCGACGCCGCCGGCGTCGACGAGCAGGGGAACGAGGTCGTCGTGCACGGCCTGGTCGGCAACCCCGACTGGGTCGGCGACGAGACGCTGGACCCGAAGCGGTCGATCCTCTCGGAGCGCTACCAGGGGACGTTCGCCGAGCAGGTCGTCGTGCCCCGGCGCAACCTGCTCCCGAAGCCGGCCGACCTCTCCTTCGAGGAGGCGGCCTGCCTGCCGACCGCCTGGCTGACGGCCTACCGGATGCTCTTCACGAACGCCGCGGTCAAGCCCGGCGACACCGTCCTCGTGCAGGGCGCCGGCGGCGGCGTCAGCACCGCCTCGATCGCCTTGGCCCGCGCGGCCGGCCTCACCGTCTGGGTCACCGGACGCGACGAGGCCAAGCGCGCGCGGGCCGTCGAGCTCGGTGCGCACGCGGTGTTCGAGCCGGGCGCCCGCCTGCCCGCCCGTGTCGACGCCGTCATCGAGACCGTCGGCAAGGCGACCTGGAGCCACTCCATGAAGAGCCTGCGCCCGGGCGGGACCCTGGTCGTGTCCGGCGCGACCACCGGCCCGGATCCGTCGGCGGACCTGAACCGGCTGTTCTTCCTGCA
>JAOPWK010000096.1 GCA_025965735.1 Frankiales bacterium | reverse complement strand
GTCGACCGCACCGGCGACCTGGACCAGGCCGCCGGTGCGGGCAACGACGGCGGGCTGTCCCGCGGTGCGCTGCTGGCGCTGCTGGCGCTGGTCGGCCTGCTGGTGCTCGCCGCGCTTCCCGCGTCGCTCGCGGGGCTGCGCCACCGCCGCCGTTGGGCCGCTCCCGGTGCATTGGCCGCGTGGGCACAGGTCCGCGACGACGCCGTGGACGTCGGGCACGCCTGGCGGCCGGCCGACTCCCCGCGTGCGGCCGCCGCCCACCTGGTGGCTGCGCGCTCGCTGGAGGCTCCGGCCGCCGCATCGCTCACGCGGGTGGCTGCGGCTGCCGAGCAGGCGCGCTACGCCCGCCCGGGCGCGGTGGCTGACACCGCCGAGCTCGAGGAGGACGTGCACATCGTGCGGGGCGCGCTGCTCGCAGGCGCGGACCGTCGGGGTGCTCTGCTGGCCCGCTTCGCGCCGGCGTCCACGCTCCTGTGGGCCTCGCACGGGCTCGGCTCGTGGCTGGCGGACGTGCTGGACCGGTTCGACAGCACCGTGTCCGCGGTGGGCGAGCGCCTGCGGCACCCGAGGCGCCGCACGGCGGTCTGAGGCGCGGCCGCAGCGTGGGCTCGCACCACGACCCGTGCGTGACACGCCGCAGCCGGGCTTCCCGCCCGGGCTCATCGGCATGTCGCAGCAGCGTTGTGGCGCGGCCGCTCGCGGCGCTGGTCGGGCTCCGCGGCGGGTCCCGCACGCCTCCGTGCGCGACACGCTTCCAGCCACGTCCGGCGGGCGACGCGGCGTGTCCCAAGAGCGTTGTGTGCGAGCCGCACTGCACAAAGGCCGAGCAGCGGGGTCGCGGCCGGACAGGCGCGGCGCGCTCAGGCGGGGCTCAGCGCAGCGGAACGGGCGTGGCCCGGCGGTGGAGCAGGAGCGGACGGCTCAGCGGTCGCCGCCGCGCTCCTCCCAGCGGCGCTTCCACCGCTCCTCGAGCTTGTCCTTCATGCCCCCACTGCTGCTGCCGCCGGACGGGCGGGACTTGCCGCTGCGACCGGCTGCGCGCGGGCGGGCCGGCCGGTCCGGGCCGTCCACGACGTGCAGGTCGGGGGCGCCGGGCTGCAGCCGCTTCCAGGCGGTCATCGCCAGCAGCAGCGCGCCGACCATGACGACGAAGCCGATCATGCCGACGGCGGTGCGGGCGGGGTCCTCGAGGGTGATGAGCCCGGCCAGCAGGATCGCGAACCCCAGCACGAGCACGAACGCCGCTCGCCGCAGACGCCGGCGCATGTGCGTCCGGAGGTCCGTCGACTTCACCGTGGAGGCGAACTTCGGGTCCTCCTGGTACAGGGCGCGCTCGATCTGGTCGAGCAGGCGCTGCTCGTGCTCAGAGAGCGGCACGGCGCTCCCTCCCGGAGGACGTCGGGGTCATGGAGTGGCCGCGGACAGGGCCACGTGGAGAAGGATACGAGTCGGACGCCCGGTGCGAAAGGCGGAACGGGAGGTCAGTCCACATGGGTTCTCCCGCGAGCGGTCGTGGAGCGAGGGACACGTCTCTACTGTGCCCTTCTCGGCGGGTTCCCAGCCGTACCTGAAGGATCGACGAGGGTTGCCGGCCGCACGACGCCCGCCCCGAACCTGCGGGCCGCGCGGTCGACGGCCTGCTCCGCGTCGCGCCAGCCGTGCTCCTTCTCCCCCAGCAGCAGCTGGTGCGGTGCGTCGGCGGCGTCGGAGATGCCCTCCACCCGCACGCCGACCAGCCGGATCCGGGCCCGCTCGAGGCCCAGCGCCTCGTACAGCGCCATCGCGGTGTCGTAGACGACGCGGCCGACGTCGGTGGGCTCGCCGAGCGTCTTGGCCCGGGTGATGGTGGTGAAGTCAGCGAAGCGGACCTTGATCGAGACGGTACGACCGACCTGCTCCGAGGCACGCAGCCGCGCCGCCGTCCGCTCGGACAGCCGCAGCAGCTCGCGGGCGATGACGGCCGGGTCGTCGACGTCGGTCCCGAAGGTGTTCTCGGCGCCGATGCTCTTGTCCGGCTCGTGCGGCACGACCGAGCGCTCGTCGCGTCCCCAGGACAGCGCCGACAGGTGCTTGCCGGCGGCGGGGCCGAGCGCCCGCTCGAGCGTGGCCACCGGAGTGTGCGCGATGTCGCCGACCGTGTGCAGCCCGAGGCCGCGCAGCACGTCCTCGGTCTTGCCGCCGACGCCCCACAGCGCCCCGACGGGCAGCGGGTGCAGGAACGCGACCACGTCGTCGGCCGGGACGACCAGCAGCCCGTCGGGCTTGCAGCGGGCGGAGGCGAGCTTGGCCACGAACTTGGTGCTCGCGACGCCGACCGAGCAGGTGATCCCCTGCTCGTCCTCGATGGTCGCGCGGATGTGCTCGCCGATCTGCTGCGGCGTGCCCAGCCGCCGGGCGGCGCCGCGCACGTCGAGGAACGCCTCGTCCAGCGAGATCGGCTCGACCAGCGGCGTGATCGAGCGGAACACCTCCATCACCCCGTGCGAGGCGCGGGCGTACGCGTCGTGGTCCGGGGCGACGACGACGGCCTGCGGGCACATCCGGCGGGCGCGCATCATCGGCATCGCGCTGTGCACGCCGTGGACGCGCGCCTCGTAGGTGGCCGACAGCACCACCCCGCGGGTGCCGCCACCGCCCACGATGACCGGCAGGCCGCGCAGCTCGGGGCGAGTCAGCAGCGAGACCGACGCGTAGAAGGCGTCCATGTCGACGTGCAGCACGGTGCAGCCGGTGTCGTCACCGGGCGGGCCGGTCGGCGGCCCCACCGGAGGGACGGAGCCGCGGCTCACGCCGCCACCTCCGCAGCAGCGCGCAGCGTCACGCCGCGCTCAGCGTCGGACGGCGAGCAGGTGCAGCGAGGTGGCCAGGTCGCGGTACGGCGGCCGGTCCGACAGCGCGCGCTCCAGGGCGAGCAGCGCAGCGGCGGCACCGGGCTCGGTGTCCAGCACCGCGCTCGGGACGAGGTCGCTGACCACCCGCACCCCGTGCAGCTGCTCGACGACCAGCCCCGCACCGGCGACCAGCTCGTGCAGCGCGTCCGCGGTGAAGCGGCGGCGCACCCCGTCCGCCGGCCCCCAGCGGCCGGCCGGGTCGGTGAGGGCGCGGGCGGCCTCGTCCGGGTGCCCGGCCAGGGCGCGGGCGAGGACGGCGGCGGCGCGGTTCGCGGCCAGCAGGCTGAGCCGGCCGCCGGGGCGCAGCACGCCGACGACGCCGGCCAGCGACTCGGCCGGGTCGTCGACCAGCTCGAGCACGCTGTGGCAGAGCAGCAGGTCGACGCTGTCCTCGGCGACCAGGCCGGGCAGCTCGTTGAGGTCGCCCTGGACGCCGGTGACTCGCTCCGACAGCCCGCGCTCTGCGGCCCGGCGCTGCAGCGCGGCGAGCGAGTCGGGGCTGGGATCGACGACGGTGACCCGGTGTCCGGCGGCCGCGAGCGGGACGGCGAAGCCGCCTGTGCCGCCGCCGGCGTCGACCACGTGCAGGTCCTCACCGGCCTCGGCGAGCACGGCGGACAGCACCTCCCACACGACGGCGGTGCGGGCAGAACCGGCCGGGCCGGCGGCGGGGGCAGGTGCGGGCGGGCGCACCGGGCCGGGGCCGGGTGCGTCTGCGGATCCGGGCGCACCGTCGGGCGTA
>JAOPWK010000089.1 GCA_025965735.1 Frankiales bacterium | reverse complement strand
GGGCATCGCCACCACTGTCACCACCCCGCTGCTCTACACGCTGTTCGCGATCGTCGCCGGTGTCGTCATCGTCGGTGTCGGCGGTGGCCTCGTTCAGCCCATGCAGAACCGCTGGGAGAACATGCTCAACAAGGCCGACCAGGAGAAGGACAAGATCAAGGCGCAGTCCTCGACGTCCGGCTCCGAGGTCTACCCGAGCGACCCGAGCTACACGTCGACCGCCCCCGTCACCTCTGCTGTCCCTTCCAGCATGGACGCGCCGACCAGCACGTACGGCCAGCCGCGCCGCTAGTCCCACGACGCACGACGCACCGGAGCCCGGTCCCTCCAGGGGGGGGCCGGGCTCCGTCGTGCTCGCGGTGCCCCCGGAGAGAATCGAACTCCCGACGCCCTCCTTAGGACGGAGGCGCTCTGTCCACTGAGCTACGGAGGCGGACGCCGCCAGGGTAGACCGCTCAGCGCGAGCGCTTGCGCTCCTGCGCGGGGCTCTCGTCGCCGTTCCGAGGCGCCGGCGGCTCGACCGCGAGCGGCACCGTGAACCCGATGACGGCGCCGACGTCACCGCGGTTGCGCGCGAAGACGGTGCCGCCCTGCGCCTCGACCAGCTGCCGCACGATGTACAGCCCGAGACCGACCCCGCCGAACTCCCGGGTGTTGGTGTCACCGGCCTGGAAGAACGGCGCGAACAGGCTGAGGCCCTCGCCGGGCGGCAGGCCGATGCCCTCGTCGGCGACCTCCACCACCGCGTACTGCGCGTCGCGCTTCACCCGCACCTCGACGGTCCCGCCGAGCGGGCTGTACTTCACGGCGTTCTCGACGAGCTGGCCGACGATGTGCGCGACGTTCGTCGGGTCGCCCAGCGCCTGCACCGGCTCCGGCACGACGTCGCAGCGGACCTCGTGCCGCTCGGACACCGACGTGTACGCCGCGGCGGCCGCGGCCACGGCCACCTTGAGGTCGAACGGCACCCGCGCAGCCGAGTGGCGGGACGCGCCCGCGCGGGCGCCGAGCAGCAGGTGGTTGGTGAGGCTGACCAGCGCCTCGGTGCGCTCGGCGATCGTGGCCAGCGCGGACAGCCGGGTCGGGTCGTCCAGCACCTCCCAGCGCCGCTGGAGCACGTGGACGTAGCCCTTGATGGCCGTCAGCGGCGTGCGCAGCTCGTGGCTGGTGGTGGCGAGGAACAGGTCCTTGGCCTCGTCGAGCGCCCGCTGCCGGCTGATGTCGCGCATCGTCACCACGCGCTCCTCGGCCTCCTCCAGCCGCGTCGCCACCGTCTCGATCCATCGGGCGCCGACCTGGCTGTGCACCGCGACGCCGTCCGCGCCGAGCACCACGGGTGCGGCCGTGCCGACCATCGCCGTGCGGTCGCCGCCGAGCAGCGCGGCCGCCTCGTCGTTGCAGGACAGGACGAGCCCGCGCGAGTCCAGCACCAGCACGCCGTCGGCGAGCACGTCCACGACGGCCTGCTCGTGCTGGCGCTGGGCCACCACCACGGAGTGCGTCGCGGCGTTGGCCAGTGCCGCGGCGCCCTGGGTGGCGAGCAGGCGCAGCAGGTCGACGTCCTCGCGGCCGAGCGGGCGGTCGCCGACGAGCAGGCAGAGCACGACCGGCTCCGGCTCGGGGCGCAGACCGGCGAGGACCGCGCTGCCGGTGCCGAGGCCGAGGGTGCTGGCCGCCACCGGGACCGGGGACCCGGTCGGGACGGTGAGCGCGGTAGTCGGCAGCGCGTCGCCGGGAGCGGGCGCACGGCCGGAGCCGGCGAGCACGAGCGGGCCGTCCAGCCCGCGGTGCACGATGACGGCGCCGTCGGCCTCGAACAGCTCCACCGCTCCGTCGCACAGCCGCTGCTGCACGAGCCCGACGTCCAGGTCGGCGCCGAGCGCCGCCGCGATCTGGGCCAGGCGCTCGACGCGCTCGACCCGGTGGTGCAGCGCGCGCTGGCTCTGCTCGAGGCGGGACACGGTGCGCGAGAGCACCTCGCCGACGAGCACGCACACGGGCAGCGCGACGGTGACGGAGGAGATGGCGTACGGCGGCGGCGCGTCGCTCACCAGGAAGGGCAGCAGGTAGGCGCCGGCCGCGGGAGGCAGGAGCCACCAGGAGGTGCCCGGCGGCTGCGCGATGCCGACCCAGACGAAGACGACGACGAAGTAGACGGCGTAGCTGAACGCGCTGACGCCGCCGTACAGGTTCGACAGCGAGATGAGCCCGAAGGCGACCGGCGTCATCGCCAGCGGGGCGCGCTGGGGCAGCCGCTCCCACGGCACCCGCAGGCAGATCAGGCCGAGCGCCGCGGCGACGAGGCCGACCGTGTTGAGCACGGCGAGGTCCAGGTGCCCGCTGCCCGGCAGGTAGTTGTTGACGAGCGTGAAGACGCCGGCGGCCAGCAGCAGCCGACCGCCCTGGGCGCCTCCGGTGGTGCGGGACCGCTCCGTCACCGGGACAGCATCGACCCCCGCCGTGCGGCAACGGCGGATTCCGGAGCAAGATGGCCCGAAAGGCCTAGCGACGGCGCCGAGCCTCCGAGCCCGGCCAGGAGGGGAGACGGTGGACGAGCAGCAGGCGCCGCGCCGCCGGCGCCGCGCCGTCGGCCCGCCCGGCGCCCGGCCCTCCGAGGAGCCGGACCTCGACCTCGTGGCTCCTGCTCCGCCGCCACCGGTCGAGGACGACGAGCGGCTGCGCCGCGAGGTGCCGCCGCACCACGGCTAGGTCAGGCCGCCTCGAGCTGCTCCACCGTGCAGAACGCGCAGCGGGTGGCGGCTGACGGGATGCTGCTCAGGCACTCCGGGCACTCCTTGGTCGTCTGCACCGGCTCCGGCTCGGTCTTGAAGCGGTCCATCAGGCGCTGCACCGGCTTGACCACGAAGAAGTAGACGACCGCGGCGATGATGACGAACGACAGCAGCGCGTCGACGAACTGGCCATAGGGGAACTTCGCTCCCCCCACCTCGAAGCTCTTCTCCTCGAACTTCCCGGCCGCACCGGTGAAGACGCCGACCAGCGGCGTGATGAAGGCGCTGACGAACGACGTGACGACGGCGCCGAACGCCGCGCCGATGACGACGGCCACCGCCAGGTCGACGACGTTGCCGCGCAGCAGGAACTTCGTGAAGCCGTCCACGTGCTCTCCTCGATCGTGGTTGCTCGTCCGGCCGCCGATCTTCCCCCTTTCGCGTCGGCCGTCCCGGGTACCGAGCAGGTATGACGGCCCGTGATCACCTGGTCACGCGCTACCGGGCGCTGATGCAGGAGCTCCCGGCGCGCGCCCGCCGCGACGGGTGGGTGCTGCGCCAGGACCACTGCTTCGGTCGCGTGCTGCTGGACGACGCGGTCGGCGGCTGCTGGTTCGACGTGCTGGACCGGCGCCGGACCGCCTGACCTGGCGCGGGAAGCCGGCTAGAGGAGCACGCCGGGGTTGAGCACCCTGGCCGGGTCGACGGCCGCCTTGGCGCCGGCGAGGGCGCGCGCGAACGGCTCCGGCCGCTGCCGGTCGGACCAGGGCCTGTGGTCACGGCCGACCGCGTGGTGGTGCGTGATCGTGCCGCCGGCGGCCGCCAGCGCCTCGCTCGCCGCAGCCTTGACCTCGTCCCACTGCGCCACCTCCGAGCCGCGGCGGGCCGGCGCCAGCACGGTGAAGTACGGCGCGCAGCCGTCGGTGTAGACGTGCGTCAGCCGGCAGGTGACCGTGCCGCCGCCGCAGACCCGCCGCAGCGCGTCGGTCGTCGCCGCGGTCACGTCGGCGACCAGCGCGTCGAAGCGGTCCCAGGTGATCGCCGTCTCGAACGTCTCGACCATCACCCCGAGCAGCAGCAGCGACTCGCGCAGGTACGGCGCGCGCACGAACGTCGAACGCCAGGCCCCTCCCGCCTCGCCGCGCGTGCCCGAGCCGGGGGTGCTCGTCTCGAGCACCCGCAGGCCGGCGTCCCGGCAGAGCTCGAGCGCCAGGTCCGCCTCCGCCCCGAGAGGCGCGGCCAGCGACTCGAAGCCGAGCACCAACGCGGCCTCGCCGGTGCCGAGCGTGCCGGTGAGCGCGGCCTCACCGGCGTCGACCAGGCGGCAGGTGGCCGGCAGCAGGCCGGCCTGCACCAGCGACCGCACAGCCCGCCCGCCGGTCGCGAGGTCCGGCGCGGCCAGGGCCCCCGACCAGCGGTGCGCCGGTCGCGGCTGCGCACGCAGCCAGGCTGAGGTGATGACGCCGAGCGTGCCCTCGCTGCCGAGCAGCGCCCGGTCCGGCGACGGCCCGGCACCGGAGCCGGGCAGCCGTCGCGACTCCCACAGCCCGACGGGCGTCACCGCGCGCACCGACTCCACGAGGTCGTCCACATGGGTGAGGCGGGTGGAGAAGTGGCCCGCCGCGCGGGTGGCCACCCAGCCGCCGACGGTCGAGCGCTCGAAGGACTGCGGGTAGAAGCGCAGCGTCAGGCCGTGCGGCTTGAGGGCGGCCTCGGCGGCCGGGCCGAACGTGCCGGCCCGCAGCTGCACGGCGCGCGACACCTCGTCGACCTCCACCAGGCCGGCCAGACGCGAGAGGTCGAGGCTGACGGCGGCGTCCAGCCCGCGCGGCTCGACGCCGCCGACGACGCTGCTCCCGCCGCCGAACGGCACGACCGGCGCGCCCACCTCGGACGCCCACGACAGGACGTCCACCACGTCCTGCTCGTTCGCCGGGCGCAGCACCAGGTCGGGCGGGCTGTCCACCTGCCCGGCCATGGCCCGGACGAGGTCGCGGTAGGAGCGGCCGAAGGCGTGCCGCGCCCGGTCGACCTGGCCCTCGGAGGCCAGTGCGCGCAGCGACGGCGGCAGGGTGCTCATGCGCCGCGACGGCGGCAGCTCGGGCAGCGGCACGGGGTCCACCGGCTCCTGCGCCTGCACGCCCGTGGTGTCGGTGACGTAGGGCATCAGCGCGACCAGGTCCTCGCGGCGCGGCTCGTCCGCCGGGTCGCCCCAGCCCCAGACGGCGTAGCCGCTCATCGGCCGTGCACCGCGACGGACAGCCGGCCGGTGACCGCGGCTGCGGCCAGGCGCGCAGCGGTGGACCGGGAGGCGGCGACGACCACGAGCGCACCCTCACCCGCGGCGTCGGACAGCTCGGGCACCGACAGCACGGACAGCTGCTCCGCCACGACGACGGCGGCCACCCCGCCCTCCGGCGAAGCGGACAGCACGTCCACGAGGTCGCCCGCCCGCACGAGCGCCGCGGTCGCAGGCTCGGCCAGCCGCACCGGCACCGCCACCTGCGAGCCCGCGGGGAGCAGCGCCGCCCCGAGCAGCCGGACGTCGGTCAGCGCCTCGCCGCGGCGCACCGGCCCGGCGACGAGCCGTCCGGCTGCCAGCGCCACGTCGGT